>NZ_JBFNXI010000014.1:0-64068 GCF_040812445.1 Lentibacillus sp. L22
AAGGAGGAAGAAGAAATGGCGAAGGAAATCAAACAGTTGCCTGATGCGGAAAAAATAATGGAGCTGCCGATTTCGTATGAAGAGCGTGGAATTGAGAAAGGGAAAGAGATTGGGAAAGAAATTGGCAAAGAAATTAGAACCAAAGAAGTAGCGACTGAAATGTTGAAAAAAGGGATGTCCATTGAACTAATAGCGGAAGTAACACATTTGGAACATGAGGAGATTGAACGGTTGCTGAAAACGCTGGAATAAAAGAAATGGATCCAGGACATGACGGGTGTCTTGGATCCATTGCTTTGTTTATGTCATCAAGTTGTTTTAATCCAGCGTCAATTTTAGATTGAATATATATTTCCTCCATAATATCCTCATAAGTTGCATCGTTAGGAAGTTCTTCTATTACTATACATCATACCCAAAGGGCTAAGGTGGTGCAACTTTATTTCAAGCCACATAATGATTCAGTTGGGGTAAATTATTTAGCTTTAAGAATGTCGATTACTTCTTTTGTTGCCAGTTCAATAAGTTTATCATCAGTATCCGCTTCCTCTTCATCATGGCTGGAAAGAATGGCTAAAACAATCGGCTCTTTTTTCGGGGGCCAAATAACAGCAATGTCGTTTCGTGTTCCATATGATGCTGACCCAGATTTATCCGCTACAACCCAGTTTTTTGGTACTCCTGCACGAATCAATGTATCACCAGTGGCATTTCCCTTAAGCCAATCTGTTAAAAGCAAACGTTTCTCCTTTGGAAGTGCGTCACCAATTACGAAGGACTGGAGACTGCTAGCAAGCGCCTTGGGTGTACTAGTATCATGGGTTTCACCAGGTTTCACTTCATTTAACTCCGGCTCGAATCGTTCAGGATTTGTCACGTCATCGCCAATTTCTCTGAGTGCTTTTTTAAGTTCATCAGGTCCACCCAACTGCTTAAGGATAAGATTTTCTGCTGTATTATCACTATATCTTAGGGAAGCCTCACATAGTTCTCTCAGCGTCATTCCTGTATCAACATGCTTCTCTGTAATTGGATTATAATTTACAAGGTCATCGTGCTTATAGGTGATCCTTTGGTTAAGGTCTTCTATTGATATTTGCTGTAGCAGTGCACCTACAGCTAAAGCCTTATGTGTGGATGCATACGTAAAACGCTCATTTGATCGGTAAGTGACGGTTTGGTCTGTACCCGTATCAAGCGCATAGATACCAAGTCTGGCATCAAATTTGTCTTCCAGTTTGGCAAAATTATTATTTTTTGATTCGGATGGATCGGGTTGAGCACTATCCTCTGAACAACCTGCAAGTGCCACACATGAGAGAAGCAGTACAGGTACCAATTTCTTAAATGTACCAAAGATTGGTTTCCTTAAATTCATTAAAATCAAACCTCTTTCTATCTTTTATTTACCTTCCTATGTTAGTTATACATATCAGGTTTGGCGGCCAATCAAACCCGGATGATATTTCGTGCTCCATAAAATGAAGGGTATAAATTAAAACTACATATGTAATACTACATTTGTAGTTTCCGTTTGTCAAATAGTTTTTTAGCAAAATAGGCTGCTTTATGAATCGACCTTGGTGGATTCATTGACCTGTTGTGAGGGATTGAGGCTGGGGGAAGTTAGAACCAAAGAAGTAGCATGTGAGATGTTGAAAAAAGGGATGTCCATTGACCTGATCGCGGAAGTGACGCATTTGGACAGTGAAGAAGTTGAACGGTTGCGGGAGACGTTGTAACACGATAACCCAAGACTTTCTACGTCTTGGGTTATCAGACTGGATTTCAAATATTCGTAGTCACTTTTCCGCAGTTTTCCGGCTCCATTTGACGGCTATCTCCTTCATATTTTCATATACTAATGTGATTAATCCCCAGTTGTATATGAAAAAAACCAGGATTGCCAGACAAATGCTGATCACGATCCCAACCCAGTTAAAGATAAACGGAACAATCATGGCGATTGCTGTCAGTGGTAATAAAACAGCCATGTCCCGGTAATTCATTTGAATATGGAAATACGCCCCGGCAAAATATACACGCATAAGCCACATGACCAGAAAGGCGACAAAGGTCGAAATCGCTACCGCATATAACCCAATATACTGGATCAATAGCAGGTTTACCAATACATTAATAGCCGCGCCTACCAAGGATGAAATGAAAATAAGGTTGGTTTTTTTGGCGCCGTGATATCCAGCTGCCCAGAATTGTGAGAATGCACTTACCAGCGTTGCCAACAAGAGAAATCCGATATATTTCCAAGAACTATAAAAATTATTGGCAATGAAGATGGCCAAGACAGGTTTGGTTAACAATGCCAGGCAAATGACTGATGTGGTCATTAACCGGAAAAAATGATGAAAAACGTTTGTATAATAGTTATCCTTGTCTATGGAATCATACGCTAAGATCGCGCTGTCTTTCCAGGCAAGCGAAAAGACCGAGCTGATCATCATCAATATGGCGGGGATCTTGTTCGCAACCGCATAAATTCCATTATCGTCCATCCCTAAAAATACTGTGATAAAATACCGATCCGACATAGTCATTACCCACCAGCTGGCAGCCCCGGGGATGATCGGCATCGAATAGATGAGCAGGGACTTGATGATGCTTTTGGAATAAGCCTTGGCTGATAAGTAATGGCTAAATTTCATGGTCAGCCAGCCAACAATTGTGACTCCAATCCCAGCGATAATAGCCGAATAGAAAAATGCGTCCAGCCGTAAATGGAAAATCAGAATAAAAACAAGGTTTAGCGCCACTGTGATCACTGTTTGCGGAACCCCAATCAGGGCAAATAGTTTATTGTACCCAAGCCCCCTTGCGCATTGCTGAATAAAACTGACGACAATGGAGATATCTACATATAACAATGCAAGCCAGCCGTATGGAATGGAAGTCAATAGGAGTACGGCCACAGCAACCACATTGAAAAGGAGCAGGTTACGTAAAATGATGACTGCTCCAGTGGTAATAATCTGTTGCTTTTTGCTTTCATCCGTTTCCCCGAGCAGCCACCTGTAAACCCCAGCAACTAATTCAAATGTAATAAATGGTGCGAGCAATGTTGCTGTGGTTACAACAACATCCCAAAGTCCGTATTCTGCAGTTGTAAAATAACGGGTGTACAGTGGGAGCATGAAAAAGACGAGTATTTTTGAGCCAAAATTAGCAACCGCATAGAGTATTGTATTCTTTAATAAATTGTTTCCATTTGCCATACAACGTCTTTCCTTTTGTAGATGTTTTTTAATATCCCGGACAAAACAACTATTTCATGTATTTATCCAAATGCAAAAAGTGCTCCTCCGCTTCCTTCACGGGATTGGAAACATTGATTGTACTGTTGTTTAAGCTGGCAAAGACATCATTTGCTTTTAATGTATGCAATGCGTCGAAATCACAGTATTTCCCGGTAAAATGTAAATCCTGCATAACATTGGTCATTTTTCGGCTGTACACAATCGGAAATACTGGTTTTTCCATGACCCAGCCAAGAATCATCGCATGGAATCTGGATGCGACAATAAAGCTGGATTGTGCCAGAATTTGCAGTGCTTCATCTATATGATATTGATATACATAGGTTGCGACGTTTGAGATCAAATGTTTTGGAATACGTTGTTTGATTTCAGTGAGAGCCTCATCATCTTGTTCGATTACGCAAAAGGCCATTAGCGTTACCTGGTATCCTCTCTCTATAAAGTGAATCGCAACCTCACTCATTTTTTGATAATACAGCTGATCACTATTTACCAAGTGCTTGCGAATCGATGGCTTAATTACAGTTAGGACGACCATTTTTTCCTGTGTATTGGCTGTTGGCATTTGCAATTGAAAGACGATGTCAGCTGCCATTCGTGTTTGTGGCAAGTCACGGAACAGTTCAAGTGAATGACGGTCGCGAAAACAAATATCTGTATATGTATGAAACAGCTTCTTATATGCTATATAGAATTCATCGTCATCATAGGGTCCGAAATTTGCCCCTAATAGAAAAAATGGTTTATTTGTTAACTTTAATGCTTTATTGTTCCTGAACTCCTTCTTCCAATTTTCACCTTGAATGAAAAGAGATCCCCCGATGTAAACTGCCATGTCATAGTTTTTGGCAATTATGTTACATAAAACATGTTCCAGATGAAGTTTCCGGGATAATAAACGGACGCCACGAAACCATAATGTATCGCTAGGGAAAACCCGGAGATTCGGTAACATGTGAAATAATTTTTGGTAACCACGTGGCGCATAAAGCAGAAACTGTGTGTCCGGATAGCGTTCGCATAGTATTTTTATAAATAAATCATCACCCAGATTAAATTGTGTGTACGCATAAATGATCACCTTTTTCATGCTGGTCATTCCTCGCTTTAACAAGGGGATTCAATCCCGGGATTACTATACCTGCATGGTTGCACAATACAGACTGTTTTAGACATGAAAAGTCATGCCATTTTACAGGTCCAAACAACCGAAGATGCTAAAGACATTGTTTGGTACAAGTTTTCTTAAATTGGTGAACGGTGATTGAATATATCAGCGATTTCTTGCATTATATCAGCGACTTTGCACGATATATCAGCGGTTTTAGCACTTATATCGGCGATTTTACGTGCTTTATCAGCGATTTCAGCATTTATATCAGCGATCCCCAAAATTAGGAAAAAACCTTTTCTCGGTCCATCGCACTTTGGAATTTGTGCCATCATCTCAATAGTTGCTGCCCAAGCCCTAAACCGGAAAATCAAGAGAACCGTTTATATCCATGCCGGCATGCCCCCCTCATCTTATCGCCGGCTAGTTGAGTTGTTTCAGCAAGTTAAATACGGGATGGAGGCGTTGGTGGAGCAGGTTTTTTGCAGCGAAAAACCAGTATATGGCATGTATCGCTTGACGTTTAACCAGTTTTCCAACTAAACGAGCTTGCAAGGTGTCGGAAAAATGGGCCATGGGTACATAGCTTGCGGTAACGATAGCGTTGATTGCTTGTTTTTTTTGTCTGGATGTAAGCGGACTGTCTGGGTGAAATAGATTGTTCAGACCATTCACAATGCTATTGGCTTGAATCATGGCCATGAAATATTGATTATCCGCGGTGAAACAGTTTTTTTTACGCAGATAATCTTTGACCCGAACAAGCAGTACTTGCTGGTTTTCCATCAAGTCCTTCTTAAACGCTTTCGTTAATGAATCCTGGTTAATACAATACGTATATAATGGATCGGTGATGATATGGATCTGCTCACATGCTTCAATATAACCAAGGTTAAACAGCAGATCTTCACCCATGGAAAAATGTTTGTCAAATTGAATATGGCAATCGTTAATCAGAGTAGCATCATATAGTTTGTTACAGGGTGAAGGAAGAATGATGTTTTTATAAAGTTCCCCGATATGCTGCATGAAGTCTGTTTTGGAAAAGATGCCAGTAATGGATGGGATAATCGGTTGTTTCATTGTTTTTTGGGCAATATGATATCCGCAAACAACCATCTGAATACCGGGCTTCATCGCTTCCACCAAACGTTGGGTCATGGTTGGTTCCAGATGGTCATCGGCATCGACGAACTGAATAAAGTGTCCCGTTGCTGCTTTGATACCACCGTTACGCGCAACGGATGGTCCGGCATTTGGCTGATGAATGACCCGCACCCGCTGATCCCGTTTGGCGTAACGCTCACAAATAAGCCCGCTGTCATCGGTAGATCCATCGTTAACCAAGATCACTTCAATCAGCTTGTATGTCTGTTGCAAAATACTGCTGATGCATCTGCTAAGATATTTCTCAGCATTGTATACAGGTACAATAATACTGACTATATTAGGGGACGTCATATTTTCCCACCTCAATATTTTCCCGAACTAAAGCAATCATACCAATGGTTACATATGTCATAACAGATGGCGCAAATAATACATGACCGGCTAATGCAGCTATACCAAGGCATAATCCGAGTGTACAAGCCAAAATAAGTTTTCTAATGGTAAATGGAAACATGTTTTTGCAAAGCTTACTGACTAAAAAGATGAGCGGCATGACTAATAAAAAACTGCCAATAATACCATAGCCAAAGAATAAATCAAAGAAGTCCATTTCAATCAACTTCTCAACATCTTGATTATCACCAGCAAACCCTAGTCCGAATAATTTCCTTGCCACCGTAGCATCGGCAAATTCTGTTTTTGTTTGTTGCAGATACATATCACGAGAACTAAGGATATTCGTTGGACTTTTGGTTTCGGTTTGATCAGAGACAGATTCTATTTGCTCTGTTTTATGATCCGCCCCATGTCCCAACTGTCCCGTTGCTGAAAAAATCGGTGTTTTTGGAATAAGACAAATGAATAAGATAACGATTGCCAGGAAAAGAATGGCGCTTTTTTCTCTCCCAACGTGCCGAATAAAAAGCAGTATATATCTCACACCTGTTAATAGGAGGGCGACTCCACCTACAAAAGCTGTTTTTGTCCCGATCATTGGCACCATGCTGATCATGAATGCTAAAGAAAACCAGGAGAGATATGTTCGTTTATAGGTAAGGTGAACCAGACTTAATCCCAGCAGAACAATGACAATAACACTCAATTCATTCGCAGCGAAAAACCACCCGGAAAAGCCCGCACTCCCATAGCGGTAACTGTCAATACCTGTGCCGGTTGCAATGGCCAGCCAGTAACTGACTCCAACGATCAGACTTGTAACCGCTGCCGCCCTGTATATGGTTGCTTTTGATAATATTCTTTGTTTGAGTAAAAGGATTGATACATGAATCATGACTAGGTAATAGCCGGTTTTAATCGCAAAATTTATTTCCTGAAACAAGTTAAGTTGGGGTTTATATAGCATCGTTATGGCCAGCATCAGTATAATCGCAAAATAGGATGCAAAAAAAGCCCATACCTGTTCCTGTTTATATAAGTATATGAAGCGTATCATCCAAATAAACAACCCAGCCATTAAAATTGCCCGAAAAAGGGAACCGATTGTAACAGTCATCCCATGGTAGCTGGAAATAGATGTCGCAATATCTATAAGCGGCTGAATGATAATTAATAAAAAAATCCACTTTTCCCGCTTCTCTATTATTTCCATGTGAATAGTCCTTTCATGTCACGATCATTCCATATTCACAATTATGGGCAGTTATGTAACAAATATGCATAGGAGGCTTATAGGAAGCGGGCGTTCTTTCGCCATATTACGGAAAGAAAAACCCGCCGATAATACTAAAACATACAGCCCGGATTCAACAAAAGCACGAACTACATTGCAAATGCATCCCCTAAAAAAGCATGAAAACAGCCATCCTTGGGCAACCTGTAAACAGATTCAATAAAAGGTAGTGAAAGTTACATATGAAAATTTTACATTTAAATGCCGGAAATGAAACAGGCGGCGGGATGCATCATATTCTGGGGCTGTTAAAAGAATTTAACCGGGATGAATTTGTTTTAGGTGTTTTAGAAAAAGGCGAACTGCTCAAACAGGCGAAAAAATGGGGGATTCAGACCGTTTATTTTTCCAATCACCTGAAATTAAGTATTCCACTGATGCGTAAAATTGCCAGCTTTATCAAAAAAGAGCGCATTCGTTTCGTTCATACTCACGGGCCACGGGCGAATGTGTACGCAAAGATATTAAAGAAAATGGCTTCCTTCCATTGGATAGTTACAGTTCACAGTGATCCAGCCCACGACTTTATGGGGAAGGGGCTGTACGGGAATTTCCTCAGCCATATCCATTTAAATGCAATTCGGCATGCTGATCGTGTGATTGCAATTTCTGAACCATTCCGTACCAATTTAAACGGTGCCGGGGTAGAAAACAGGAAAATTATCACCGCATTAAACGGCATTGACTTTCGGAAAAAGCTTGATTCCCCACATGTAAGGGACGACTTTGGTTTCTCTAATCATGATTTTTTATTTTTGATGGTAGCAAGGCTGGAACCGGTAAAGGGTCACCAAATTGCCTTCGAAGCTTTGGCACAATTACTAGCCGGACATGCAAATTGTCACTTGCTGCTGGCGGGTGACGGCTCCCTTACCGACAAATTAAAAGATGCTGCACGCGATTTGGGCATCGAAAATCATGTTCATTTCCTCGGGCACAGACAGGATATCGACAAATTTTACGGGATGGCAGATGTCACGATGCTAACCTCGTTAAGCGAAAGTTTTCCGCTCGTATTGCTGGAATCTGCCCGGGCGAAAACACCAGTGATCGCATCAGATGTTGGCGGTGTAGCGGAATTACTTTGTGACAAATCATACGGATGGCGTACGAGTCCGGGAAATATCCGGGAATTGACCAGTGCGATGGAAGAGGCGATGGTTTTTCGTGATAGGGGAATGCTGCAATCGATGGGGGAAAAGCTCAAATCTCATGCATCAAGTAAATTTTCATTGGAGATTTTTGCTGAAAACGTTTATAATATATATTTAAGTATGGAACATGTAAATGACAGTATAAAAAGCAGATGGATTTGAGTACCTGCATACAGATTTCTGGTGTAAAGGCCGAATATATATAGTATAGAAATAAGAAGCAGGCAGATGGTGAAAATAAAAATTGCATGCGTAAATGCTGGCAAACGGGGTGGGCTAAGTGATAAAGATAGTGGGATTAGCCTTTTTAACACTGTTCATTTCATTAATCATAACGCCGATTTTGATAAAAGTTTCATTGAAGTTTAACGCAACAGATAAACCAAATCAACGAAAAGTTCATAAAGCGCCGATTCCAACGCTGGGTGGAATCGCCATTTATTTAAGTTTCCTCATTGGCTTATGTATACTACAACCGATCAATCAATACCATATTGCCATTCTTTGTGGCGGTTTTGTTATGGTGCTCGTTGGTTGTATTGACGATTTATTTGACCTCTCTCCAAAGGTTAAATTTATAGCCCAAACGGGAGCTGCTTGTCTAGTCGTTTTCTGGGGCGGCCTGCAGGTGGAATTTATTAACCTGCCGTTTGGTGGACAAATTGAATTTGGCTTTTTAAGTTCAGTAGTTACGATTATTTGGATTGTCGGGATTACGAATGCCATTAACCTGATTGACGGCCTGGACGGGCTTGCCGGCGGGGTATCCGCAATTGCCTTATTTACCATTGCCGGAATGGCCGTAATTATGGGCAATATTTATGTAGCGACGATAGCTTTGATCCTATTTTTTAGCACAGTTGGCTTTTTACGATATAACTTTTTCCCGGCCAAAATTTTTATGGGAGATACTGGTGCATTATTTTTAGGTTATATGATTGCAGTATTGGCACTGCTCGGGTTTAAGAATGTAACGATTATTTCGTTTATCATTCCGATCTTTATTTTGGGTGTGCCGATTTCCGATACCTTGATTGCCATGGTTCGCCGGTATATTAATAAACAGCCGATATCGAGTCCGGACAGTTCACATTTGCATCATCGCTTGGTTAAGTCCGGATTTACCCATAAGCAAACTGTGTTAATTATCTACACGCTTAGTGGTATGTTTAGTGTTGCAGCAATTTTATTCTCGATGACAACAGTTTGGGGATCGCTGCTGATTTTCGCGATTTCCTTGGTAGCAGTACAATTTTTAATTGAAAATCTGGAATTAATCAATGCTGAATATAAACCTTTGACAAATTTGGTGAAAGGGTTGAAGCATAAATAGCAGTGGCTCGGGTGGGTTGCTGCTATTGATCGTGTGCGAGATGATTGGCTACAAGCTTCAAATCAGACTTGTTTATGGAGTCGGACACGGCCATAAACCCAGAATTTTCATATCTTCTTATCTCGTAAAAAACCCCGCTAGTTTTATAACTAGCGGGTTGTTTATATTAATAGGTCAAATCCGGGTTCGTCTCCGGTTCTGTTCCTGCTTCAGTGCCTGTTTCCACGTTGTTATCGTCACCCGCGGTTGCACTCACCGAATCAGACAAATCCAGTTGTTTTCTTAGTATATGCTGTGTTTCTTCCAGTGCCACTTCATCCAGCTGGTAATAATAGACATTGGCTGGCTGGTAATCCTGCCCCTCCAATGTTAGTGATTCGATGTCTAAATCTTTGCTTGTTCCATAGGATATAAAGCTTTTCATTTCATCGAATGTCATGTTGGTGGTCATATTCTTGCCAACTGCTTCAATAACATCGTCATATTTTAAGATGGAATTCATTGATATTGCCCTATTCATGATGGCTTTGATTACTTCCTGTTGCCGTTTGCCCCGTTCAATGTCATTATCCTGTTTTCTTGTTCTGGCAAATGCCAAAGCCTCTTCACCATTTAATTTCTGCTTTCCCGGGAGCAAGTGAATTTTGTTCGCCTTATCTTTGGAGTCCTGTTCATACATTTCGTATGGTACATTAACATCCACACCATCGACTGCGTTAACCACATCGATGAATGCTTCGAAGTTTACTTTGACATAATAATCTACAGGAATGTTCAGCAGGTTCTCCACAGTTTCAATCGTTGACTTTGGTCCGCCATAGGCATGAGCGGCGTTAATTTTTGACTGAAAGCCCGCTTCAGGAATATAAACAAAGGAATCACGTGGAATGCTAAGCAGTTTTACACTTTTATCATCTTTGTTCAATGTGGCAAGCATCAATGTGTCCGTACGTGAATTGTTGCTATCTTTATTATCACGAACATCACTGGCATCTACACCCATGATCAAAACGGATACATTATCGATGGAGGGGTCAACTTTTGTTTCACGTAAACTTGATTTCTCCCTTCCATCATCCTGAAATGACTCGGAGAAAACAGAGCCGGCTTTCATATATAGATATGTGCCATAGGTAGCAACTCCGATAAATACTAATAAAAATGGGACAAGGATGAAAACAACCTTTTTCCGCAGTTTACGTTTTCTTCTGTGTCGCACAAAACGTGTTTGATTGGACATATTCATTCCCCTTTTATGCGTAATACCTATATATTAGTATTATGCATGAATATTTAGCTATATTTCAAAATGCGTTAGAAAAATCTAATGATACATGATATGATAATTTCGAGTATTTTCTACATAAAATTCGAAAGCTATCATTAATTTTACTAGAAAAACAATCAGCAGTAAATTAAAATTTGATAACAATTTTGCACCTTATATGTAAATTGTTACAAACATGGTCGCTACTTTTAACGCTTGTCGAGGGCAAAAGGAATTAAATTATAAAAAACGATGGCTTCAGCTAGATAGAGGGCGATAAGCTGAGTTTTCAATAGAAAGGTTGCGAAATATGACGAATTCCAGGACTTCAGTAACTATTATGGGCATCCCATTTATCCATACAACGAAGCAGGAATTTCTTGAAAAATACCTTGCACCAAGAATCGCGAATCAGGAGAATACATTTGTAGTTACGGCTAATCCGGAAATCGTAATGCATGCCCGCGAACACCCAGCCTATAAGGAGATTGTTCTTAGTGCCGATTATGTAGTTCCGGACGGTTCAGGCATTTTGATGGCAGCAAAATATCAAAAAGAACCATTGCCGGAGCGAATTCCCGGCTTTGATCTCATGCTTGATTTGCTTGATCATGCAGAACGGTGGGGATACCGCTGCTTTTTTCTGGGTGCTGAAGAAACTGTCAATGAAAAGATGGTAAAAGAAGTCAAACATAAATATCCCGATTTGAAGATTGCCGGACACCATCATGGTTTTTTTGATTTGGATGACACGGAAATTGCTGCTAAGGTGGAGCGCACCAATCCTGACATCATTTTTGTTGCGCTTGGATTTCCCAAACAAGAGGAATGGATTGCCAAATACAGACAGCAATTTTCCAAGGGATTGTTTATCGGGTTAGGTGGGAGTTTTGATACGATTGCCGGAGTGACCAAGGCAAAACGGGCTCCGCAATTTTGGATTTCGCTTAATCTGGAATGGCTGTATCGTTTGATTAAACAGCCAACACGATTGAAACGAATTTTGAAAGTATTTGCGTTTATGGGGCGAGTGATTTTAAAACGTGATTGAAAGCAGGACAGCGTGTGTAGTGAGAGATGTATCCTTGAAAAAGCAGCGGATCGGGTAACTTGTTCGCTGCTTTTTCATTTTTAGCTATCGTCTCTTTCTCTAAAATAGAGGGCACGGCAGTAATGGTATATATTAAATTTACTAATCACATGGCACCTTTCTCCATCCACAAACGATTGTAGTTGTGAAAGGAGGAGATGAACATGGCAGTAGCAGAATTGTATAGTTCCACTTTGCAAATTATCCTGGACGATGGCCTGGATATGGACTCAGGGAAGCAGGTTTATAAGACGAAGAGCTTCAATAATATCAAGCCTGAAGCAACTGCTGATCAGCTTTATGCCCTAGCCCATGCTTTTGTCGAATTGCAGGAGCTTCCACTTTACGACATCGAACGTAAAGACAGCTCCCAGATTATGGAGTCATAGGTTCAGGACCGGGGCTCATACATGGCGGGTAAAGAGGAGGTGGAAACGTGAAAAAGCTTGAGTTGAAATTTTTAAATGAAGATGGCAAAACCGTTACCTATTCGCTGGATAAACCGGTGGAACCAGTTGATCCAGCAGCTGTTAAAAGCGCAATGGATGAGATTATCAGCCAGGATGTGTTTACAACTTCAGGAGGTGACCTTGTTTCAATCAAGGGAGCCCGACTGGTTGATCATCAGGTGACGGAGATTGAGCTTGACTAATGATAGAGGGCGGTGCGTTGTGACAACGTGCTGCCCTTTTTGTTTTAGCGGAGGTGGGGAAGTTTTTCTAACGTTGGCCTCCGCCTCCATGAAATATCGGAATCGCCGTAAAAAATATGTAAACCGCCGTAAAATGAGCTGAAACCGCCGATAAAATTTAATTTATATTTTTAATTCCAGCCCTGCACTTTGCGCGAATTCGGTTGAAGCCGTTCCATGATTTTGTTAAATCATCAGGCGATCAATTTCGCATGATATTTTCGATTGCGTGGCCCGTCAAATTCACAAAAATATACCCCTTGCCATGTACCAAGTACGAGTTCCCCGTCAGAAATAATGATGGTTTGGGCATGTCCAACAGTACTCGTTTTTAAATGGGCTGCCGTATTTCCTTCGACATGCAAGTCTTGTGGGTGGTTCCATGGATAGATTTCATCGAGCCGCATAAGCATATCAGTTTTGACATCGGGGTCGGCATTTTCATTCACAGTAATCCCAGCTGTCGTGTGTAAGGATGAAACAATTAAAATGCCATCTTTTACTTTCATTTCACGAAGCCACTGCTCTAGCGTAGGTGTAATCTCAATCATTTCCGAATGCCGGTTTGTTTTTAAAGTGAAGCGTTTATTCATTTAACATCATCCTTTCACTGAATAATTTGCATAAGGCACCGACCAATTTTTGAATTTACGTCAATCATATGCGTGCCAGACATCTACCTGAAATGTTGTGCTTGATGTATCAATAGTTTTCCCTGTTTTCGCACATGAAAAACACTTGAATAAATGAGGCTTAATGCCTAATTTATTTGAACTAAAAAACAGTACGTTCTACCCCTGTTGCCTAGGGTGATAATACCATATAATGTGTAGATGGCTGAGAAATAATTCTACTTTAAGATTTAAGCAGATCAGGCGGTGAAACAAGAAATGAATGATACAATTGATATGCAAATCACAACCCTTCAGAGCACCATTTACTCCATGAATCAACAACTTATCCAAAAACGTGACGAATTAGAACGGTTAAAAACAACGCATCTACAACTTGAAGATTATCAAGAGGAATTCCAGGTCAATCAACGGTACTGCCTCGACCCGGACTTGTCGAGGCGTACGTGGAATGGGCAACAGGCAAATCAATTTGATGGGTTCCGAAACGGTGAAATTAAGGCAACGTATAAATCCATCCCGGATCAGCAACTAGATCATATCATTTTCCTGTTAACGGATAAAATTGAGGAAATACGCGCATCAATTGGCGATATGGAAAGTGATTATGCATCCAAAAACAGACTGTTAAGTGATTTGCGGTCACAGCGAAGGGGGAGTTAAGTAATCCATGGGTACAGAAGTAAAGATTAGTTTTGCGGACGTGGAGCAGACACTAAATGAAATGGAGTCATCGGGTCAAGCCTTGGAATCGATCCATGTTATGATTGCGGATGATAATCAACTTGATATGGCCGATAAACTGAATACGATTAATCAAGCGCTGGATGATATCATCGGATCCTATCAGTCATTGTTGCTTAACAATAAAGAGGCTACAATTCGGTCGGTGCAAACGATGCAGAAAACGGATGAAAAGGCAGCAGATGCAATACAATTTTCTGATTAAATAGAGCTGAATACTCTGTAAAATGGAAGTAATATTGCAGGGATTTTTACCGGAATTCCTTTTGAAAGCGAAATGAATGAAAGGATGTGCTTATAATCTGTGGGCATCAATGGCATACTGCAAAAAGACCCAGATCTATCAGAGAGTACTATTATGATAAATTGCTGCACGTCAAGACAGGAGAAAGTAAGAACGTTGCATATCCCGATTCACCTTATCACTACCCATATGAACCGACACCCTATGACGCACTTGATACATTATTTACCAATTATTCGATAAAGGCTGGCAGTCAGGTAGTGGATTTTGGATGCGGAAAAGGTCGTTTGAATTTTTATCTGCATTATTTTCAAGAATTAGCTGTAAAAGGAATTGAAATGGATCAGGATTTACTAAAAGGTGCGTCTGACAATCTAAGAAGCTATTTGCATAATACAAAAAATCAACAGCAACCAATTGAATTTATTAATTGTCTGGCGGAAGAATATCGAATTGTCCCGGAAGATACCTATTTTTATTTTTTTAACCCTTTTTCCATCCAGATTTTCCGGAAAGTTGTCGATCATATTTTGGTATCGGTTGCCGAAACTGATAGGGACGCTGAACTCATTTTGTATTATCCAGACGAAAAATATATCGATTTTTTGGAAAGTGAAACAATGTTCACCTTGAAGCAGGAGATTATTGTGCCAGGGTTATACGACTGGGACCTGGATGAACGGTTTTTGGTTTATGATTTGATATAAGGAGATATTTAACAACGGGAAAAACTTTTTTGACGGGAAAGAATCGACAACAATAATAGCTATTTCCCGGGAAATATCGACAGCAAATATTCCACAACAGTTGTATCTAATCACAGCGACATACTTTTTCCAAAAACAAAGAAGCCGAAACTGGAATTCCAGTTTCGGCTTATCTTATTGAAAGACGGTCTACCGCAGTGAGTGTTACTGTGGTATTTTTTACCTTGTCGCAACATATACACCTTTTTATCCTAGCACACTCCTTATGCGTTCAGGTGGCGCTGAGGGATTATTTTTTCTTAATGCTGCCTGACCCTCTTGATGGGGTCTAGTCTATTCGGCCGCTTCATGTTGGTCTCATGAGGCGGTCGTTATTATTTTATGGATCTCTACCGTTATTATACCACGATTTTAACAAATGTACACGTTCGTTTTTCTTATTTACCTAACCAAACCCAATTGCTTCAATCCATTAAAAATTCCGGAATTCTCCACCGTTGTTGTTCTGCGGTTTGCATATTGCGATAAAGCTGGGCTGGCATTTCCCATAGCGAAGCCCTCTCCAACGGTTTGCAGCATTTCTTTATCATTCATCCCATCCCCAAAGGCAATCGCACTTTCTTTGGGAATATCCAAACGTTTGAGTACACGCTTAACCGCTTCTCCTTTGTTGACGGTTTTGCGAATAATGTCATAGCAATGTTCGACACCAGTTATGTTTACTTGGGAAAGGTGGATATTAGCATCAAATTCATAATGGATAACGTCCGCTGGATTCATGTTAATGATGGTTGCGCCAAGCACCCGGTTCATTATTTCGCTGGTGAAACGCTCGTTTTTGTGCATTTGGAATGTTTCGATGAATTGGTTGACTTCTGGTGTATCCAGAGCTGTATAATAATTTTTTTCGCTAGTATATAACACGAGTTCTTGTCCACGATCACTTGCAATCTGCAAAAATGTCGCAATCGTATCTGGATTCATGGGCTCGTCAATAATGGACTGGTTTTTGTAGATGGCGTGTGCACCGTTGTAACCAATAAATGAGGTAATACCAAGTTCATCGGCCAGCTCAGAAAGTTCATGGATTGGTCTTCCGGTTGCGAGAAAAACCTCAATGCCCTTTTCTTTAAGCTGGGTAATCGCATCTTTGGTTGATGCCGTGTAGGTATGGTCTGGTTTTAATATCGTCCCATCGATGTCGAGAAAAAGTACCTGGTAGGTCATGTTGTTCTCCTTTTACTGCGAATGATTGTTATATTAAGTCTATCACATTTTTGGGACAGGGGCACGGTTTCTGATGATGGATGATTGGATAGGGGGGAGCATATCGTATTTTATTACTGAGAATGAATGTCATTTATTTATGCTTTCACTTTTGAATTTTGTTTTTTAACATAATCGCTTTAAAAACTGCATCACAATCTCTAAAGGCACATGCTTATGGCGTGGAATAAATAATGTTCCTTATGTTTAATTACCATATTCAATGGGTAAATAACATTGAACACAGGTTTGGAGTTTTGTTTTTCGATGGATGCCCACCTTCAACCCATGGGCATCCAATTTTTTATTTTAGTGGCTCTGGGACAGAACTTAACAAGATACTGTCGATTTTTCTTCATTACGTTTTTCCTGGACAATCCATTTAAGGAATTCTTCTTCATTATTTGTAAGCTTTCTATTTAATTTGCTTTCGAACTCCTTGGATAATTTTATATACAAGATGACTGGTTCCATCAAGCCACCCCCTGATAGTAGATATGTCCCCATTGTATCAAAATTTCAGAAAGATTATATCGTCATAACTCAATTGTAATGAAAATGTAATAATGAAGCTTTTGGTAATTTAGTATGGAATGTGTTTACTTTCATACTAAAGTCCTATAAACTAAATAATATATATCATGGGTTGGGGGTATTTTAATTGTATATACATAAAAATTTACAGGAGTCAATCCATATAAAAAGAAGACAAATGATTGATTTAGCTTATGAAAAGGGATTTACCCATGAAGAGACAGTGAAATGCAGCCAGGAGTTAGATGATCTATTGAATTTATACAGAAATTATTTGTTAACTGGGCAGGGGCAACATTGGAAACTATTAAATCATTATATCTGATAATTAATTTCCTTTCCATGTATGCGATTGTCGTATGTTTCACGGTTTACATAGGTATTTTTAACTAAAATTAATTGTTCAGGTGGGTAATGAGGCTGGGTAGTAGTTTCTGAAAATGTAGAATTATTTACGGATGAAAGGCAAATGAAGAAGCATGTTTTGAAAAGGTTGAATCAAAACATGCTTGAATTTTGCAAGAATGTGGGAGAATTATTTCTAGGCAATCATGATATAGATAGTATTAGTTGGAGATGTCATCGGAATAGCCACTCTCCCTAAATCAAACCAAGTACGGTGCGCGAGATGTTCATGGTGTGATGGTAAACTTGCATGAGCTGGTTGATGATATCCAGGTAGACGGCGCTGATGTCCGGATTGTGTTCCTGTTTGGTGATCAGGTTGTTGAAGTGCTCAAATTTGGCATCTTTTTCAAACTGGTTGACGGCCGACTGGGATTGGATATTCTTTCGCGCCTTTTTTAGATCGTCTTCCTTAAATGCCTGTAATGAATCAGTATAGGATTGTTCAATATATCCAAGCAATTCGGTTAGTTGTCCCTGGTCTTTTTCACTTAATGCAATGTTTTTCTCACTAACTTTTTCTGCTTTGCTAATAAACCGAATCACAATATCCCCGATATGTTCAATATCATTTAAAATGTTCAACAATTTGACTTCCTCATTTGACTGGCTGCTCGACAAATCAAGCTGACCAACTTTTAGTAAATATTGCTGTATTTTGATGTAGGAAGCATCAATCGCTTGTTCGACCCGATCGATGTCGTCTTTCGTAACCGTGCCGTCGATATAACCTTTCAACTGATTAATCATATTTTCCCGAACCATGTCAGCCAACCGGAAAATTTCCTGTTTACTACTAATCAAAGCCTCCTCGGGTACAGTCAATAAGCTCTCATTGAGATAGATTTGAAAATTGGGTGCAGTTGCAGTTTGCTGTTGCGGGAAAAACCGTTTAAACAATGTCGCAATCCAGGGCAGAAATGGGAAAAATAACATGGCAATCGCAATGTTAAACGCCGTATGAAAATGAGCAATCTGCCGTGCTGGGTTACCAGGCAAATAATGAATCCAATCGGTGATAAAGGCTAACAATGACATAGCGATAACCACACCGATACCTTTAAATAAAAAATAAAATAGTGCAAGTTTCTTTCCTTCCAGTTGGGAGGCAAGGCTAGAAATGACGACTGGCAATGTTGCCCCAACGTTGGCACCAAGGACGAGTGGTAATACATCCGGTAGGGTCAGTACGTCTGATGTTACAAAGGCAATCCCGATAATAATCATTGCAGCACTGCTATGCATTAGGGCGGTAAAAATCATGCCAATTATTGCAAATAGAATTGGATTTTGTGAAAGAGTGACCAGAAAATGTAAAACAGCATCCTTTTCACTTAACGGTTCCAAGGAAGATGTGATGACGCCAATCCCAAAGAAAATAAAGCCAATACTGAGTGCTATTTGGCCAATCGATTTCCATATATTCTTGTTCAAAAACATGATAAAAACTGCACCAAGAAAAATGAAAATCGATGCATAGCGTGCCACATCAAACGTTAAAATCTGCACAGTAAGCGTCGTTCCTATCGCTGATCCAAGCACAATGCCGAATGCTTGCGACAGGGTAATGATGGAGCTGCTCACTAGTCCAACGACAAGAATGTTCGTAACGGTGCTGCTTTGTAAGAAAAATGTCACACTAATTCCGCTTAAAATGCCTTTCCATCGAGTATTAGTCATGGCAGCAAGGGATTTTCGCATTTTGGATGCGCCCACCTTTTGCAGGCCGTTGCTGAGCAGGTGCGTACCATAAAGGAAAATTCCCAAGCCACCAAAAAAGCCTAATATACATGTAAGCATAAGGATTCCTCTTTCTATTTTATTGTGCGTTTGTTGTAGGGCGGGGGTGTCGAATGAGTTTTATTTGGTAGCAGATGGGAGGTATCTGGTGTTGGATTGTGTGTTATTTCGGATTTAGCAGCGTTGTCTCCCGAGTAAGTGAGTTTGTGTCCCGACATAGCATGGTTTTCTCCCGAGTGGACGACCTTGTGTCCCGACATAACGGGGTTTTCTCCCGAGTAGACGACCTTGTGTCCCGACATAACGTATTTGTCTCCCGGGTTAGCAAGACTCTCTCCCGACTTGACAAGTTCCTGTCCCACGATTGGTGTACCCTCCACCGCTCTTATGTTGTTCATCCCCCACCCAACAACCATGATGTACACTAATTCATTGGTAAACCTCAATCGCATCCTTATACGTCCGCGCTGCATTCACCAGATGGTCGCCGATTCGTTCCAGAAAACGGCTGACAATTACCATTTTTAACTTACTTTCAGTCAACTGCTTCTCTTCATTAATCAAATGAACCAAACCTTTGTATGTCTGTTTATTTAGGTGATTCACATATGCATCGTGTGTAATGACGGATTGAAGCTTTTCGGCATTATTGTCTTGAATGCCTGCGGTGAGCCACGATATCATATCTTTTTCGTAATCAAAAAAAGACCGGATCATAGGCCGGAGAATGTTGGTATCAATCACATCACTGATTGTTACGATATTGGTTAACTGATCGCCAATTCGCTCCAGTTCGCGAATAATCCGGCTTACCGAGAATAACCATTTAATTTCCGATGTGTTCAGTTGTTCCAGCGAAATTATTTCAAGGATGTATTTTTCAATCTTCTTTTCATCAGTATCTATCTCATTCTCAATTTCAAAAATAAACGCTTTGTTTTCGCTTGTCGGTTTGAGCAAATACGCATCAAACTGCACCATCATTTGTTGCAGATTATCCAGAATTTCCAATACAAGTTGCTGGATTTGCTGCCGTTTGTGATCGTAATAATTTTGTCGGATGAGCATATTTTCACCTCCTTGGATGAACCGCCTGTATCCTTTGGAAAATAATTGCGGATGTCATTTTGCTGTTATCTTTCCAGCATATTAACTATGATCAAAAAATATGATCCACAAAGTTCTTTTATAGGAGCAAGTGTTTGACTCGATCGATTTTGGTTGCATCTAGGCCGATCAACTTTTATGTGTTCTCGATCAACTTTGGGCATGAGTCGCTCAACTTTTATGTGTTCTCGATCAACTTTGGGCATGAGTCGCTCAACTTTCATGTATTCTCGATCAACTTTAAGCCAGAGTCGCTCAACTTTCATACGCCTCGATCGACTTTGCGCTCTGGTCATTATTAATCTGGAGAATTCTATATCAAAGGTCGTAAATGATCTGTAGCGAGCATATAATCAATAGATGGTTTTTGTTACAACGTATAGGTGGTGATTCGATGGTTCCATATCGTTTATTGGCGCTGGATTTGGATGGTACACTACTTACTGATGATAAGCGGATTTCACCGACAGATAGGAAATGGATAGGGCGGGCGACCGATGCGGGGGTTATGGTTATTATAGCCAGTGGCCGGGGGAGACAGTCTGTGAGAGCATTTAGAAAAGAGTTAGGTTTACATACTCCCATGGTGTTAGTAAATGGCGGTGAGGTCTGGGGGAGATCGGGTGAGTTGCTGGAACGATCAATTATTCCAAGAAAAGATATACGTACATTGAAGGAGATTGCCGAACATTATGGAGCGGATTATTGGGGATGCGACGTAAACGGTCTCGTTCGACGCCACCATTGGACGGAAAAAATGGGCTCCAGGAACTGGTTGAAGTTTGGTATTCGGGATCCGTATGTACAGGTTTTGGATAGAGTGAAAAAGCGAATTTGCAGTCTACATGGGCTTAGCATGACTAGTTCCGCTCTAAATGTTATTGAGGTTGGGGTGAAGGGAAAATCAAAAGCAACAGGTGTCAGAAAGGTTTGCGAGCATGTGGGAATAAAGATGGAAGAAGTGATGGCTATTGGGGATAATTGGAATGATTTCCCATTAATCAGGGCTGCCGGTTTTGGTGTGGCAATGGGAAATGCAATACCGCAATTAAAAGATGTTGCCAAGGCAGTGACGGATTCCAATGAACAGAGTGGGGTTGGAAAGGCGATTGAGAAATATTTACTTAGGGGAGATGTTCAAAAAACCGGAGAAAATGGGAATCGCTGATAAGTTTATCTGGTTACTTTTTGTGAGGAAGCGGCCGGGTACTTCCTCACTTTCCAAATTCAAAATGATCTTTCCATTCTGTGGTTATCGCAAAACTTCCTGAATAGTTTCTTGGAAAGGTGACCATATGAATGACCTATTTATGATTGGTGGGAATTGATTGACGCTTCCTTTTCAGCTTCACTTTTGTTCGAATCCCCGCATAGCCTGCAATGATCAATGAGCTAATCATACCGGCAATCAGGTCTGTCATCGTATCAAAGTTACCGCCGCCCTGCATTGTCGTTTGAAAGAGCTGATCACAGGTGAACTCATAAATTTCCCATAAAACCCCACCGAGTGCAGAGAATCCGAGTATAAACAGAAATACAAACCAGGGTGAAATAGCATTGCCGGCATTACGACGAATAAGCCGTTCATATAAGGCGATGGCAGTAAAAGCGAGCACTCCACCGCTGATAAAATGAATGAATGTATCCCACCAGCCGAGTCCATACCATTCCCGGATGGTACCGAGATACTGTGAGCCAAATAAGAAAACAAGATAAGAAATAACGAGGGGAAGATGAAATTTGAGCTTGAAAAACAGAGCCAACAGCAAAGGGATGGCACCACAAACTGCTCCGCCAACACCTACCAAGGCTTTTTTCATTTCTCCGCTATTGAAGTAATACACCGCCAGAAACGCCATGAAAATGGTAAATATCAGACATATTGCAATGACAATTTTACGTTTCAATCTATCACCTCAAAAACTTACAACTAGCTGTTACAAATCCGCTCATTTTGGTGTTCCCTTTTATATATGTACTATAACTTGCCCTATTTAACTGGATACATGCCTTTTTAAAAATATAATTCTGGGTTAATATCCGCGCTTAGGTCCATACAGCCGGTCGATAGTCTATACCTCTTAATGGATCCATTCCATTCACTTCAACCAAATCCCCGTGTCACGCTTTTAACCCGGGTATAGTTTCTTTGTTTTGACAAATAATGAAATTGGTTAATGAATATTTGTCAAAAGGGAGTATTGCAACGATGATTGGAAAGAGTGTAAAAAGAAAAGAGGGTGTCAACAAGGTTACCGGTAGGGCGCAATATACGGGTGATTTTTCAGCGTCGGGGATGTTGCATGCCAAATTACTGACAAGTCCTTATGCTCATGCAAAGATAAAATCAATCAATATAACAGAAGCAAAAAAATGTCCTGGTGTGCGGGCAGTTGTAATTGGCGAGGATTATCCGGTTTTGACGGGATCGGCCATTGCGGATCGCCCTATTTTGGCATTGGGAAAAGTCCGCTATTTTGGCGAGCCGGTTGCTGTTGTTGTAGCGGATAGTGAGCATGAAGCACAACTTGCCTGTACGAAAATTCAGGTGGCGTATGAACCCTATCCGGTCATTAATTCGGTTCAGGAAGCAGTCGCGGGAATGCGCCCGTACGTTCATGAAGAATTGATGCACTATACAAGGGGAAAAGAGGTCAGGCCGGATCCAGATCGTAATATATCAAATCATGTCAAGGTTCGCAAAGGTGATATTGATGAGGGACGGGACCTAAGTGAGGTGACAGTTGAAACAGAAGTATCCCTGCCGCAAACGGATCATGCGGCAATGGAAACGCGTACCGTTCGCGCGGAAATTTTACCAAACGGGGAAGTGCATATCCATACATCCAGTCAGGCGCCGTTTATGGTGAAACAGGATATTAGTAAATATTTTTCCTTAAATGAAGATAAAGTGGTTGTTCACACGCCATTGGTAGGGGGCGGATTCGGTGGGAAGGCTGCGATTCAGCTAGAATTTATTGCATATGTAGCTTCTAAGGCGGTTGGCGGTAAGTTGGTGAAAATTGCAAACACAAGAGAGGAAGATTTGATCAGTTCTCCTGTACGTATTGGCATGAGCGCCAATGTGAAACTTGGGGCAAAGCAAACGGGAAAATTAATGATGGCGGAAATTACCTTTTTATTTGACTCAGGTGCATATGTCGATGAAGCGTCCGACATTACTACCACTGCGGCATTGAATTGTACAGGTCCTTACAAGATTGATCATGTATGGTGTGACTCCTTATGTGTCTACACGAATCATCCTTATTCCACGTCAAGCAGGGGGTATGGGCATGGAGAACTCGCATTTGCTATTGATCGTGCCTTAGATATGCTTGCAGAAAAATTACACATCGACCCCATTGAATTAAGAATGATGAATATGATCAAACCAGGCGATACCACACCGACCCAAGCACCCTTGACAAAAAGTAATATCGGTAATACGGCCAAATGCTTAGAGCGTGTCAAGCAATTAATCAATTGGGAAGAAGGGCAGGTTGTTCCGGTATCTGACCGTATGGTGAGGGCAAAAGGGGTCAGTTGTTTATGGAAAACCTCCATGTCCCCAACAGATGCAACAGCTGGTGCAATCATTACCTTTAACGAGGATGGCAGCATGAATTTGAATGTTGGTGTTGTGGAAATTGGTCAAGGAACCAAAACCACGTTAACCCAATTGCTTGCGGAAAGTATGCAGGTAGATGAAAGTAAAATCCATGTCATGATGGAGGTTGATACCCAGACAAGCCCATGCCATTGGAAAACAGTAGCAAGTACGGCAATATACATGGTCGGTAACGCGGTGTTAGAGGCAGCCGAGGATGTGAAACGGCAATTAAAAATCATCGCATCCCACGCTTTACGTTGCAAGCCAGAGGATCTTGATGTCGCAGAAGCCAGGGTGTTTGTAAAAAGTAACCCGGACATCAATGTGAATGTGAAAGATGTGGCCCATGGGTATAAATATGATAATGGAAACGCGGTTGGCGGCATGGTGGTTGGACGTGGCGGCTTCATTATGAACCACCTAACCAAAGTCAATCAGCAAACGGGACAAGGGATTCCCGGACCCGCTTGGACGGTTGGTGCACAGGCAGTAGAAGTAGAGTTTGATACGAAAACATTTTCCTATAAAATCAGTAAGGCAGTATCGGTCATTGATGCCGGAAAAATATTGAACCCAAAAGGTGCCCGTGGACAAGTGACCGGTTCGATGATCATGGGATTAAGCTGGGCCAATCGTGAACAAATCGTGGTTAATGACAATGGCAACATCGAAACGAACCAATTTCGCACGTACAAAACCTTACGCTACGAGGAACAACCCGAATATATCGTGGAGTTTTTGGATACTCCACAGCTCGATGCCCCATATGGTGCGCGGCCGGTTGCGGAACATGGAATCATTGGCATGCCGGCAGCACTGGGGAATAGTTTGTCGGCAGCTGCAGGAGTTCCATTGAATCAATTGCCACTTGTTCCGGAATACATTTGGCAGCAGAAAAAGGAGGCGGGGAACCTTTGATTGCGGTAGATTTTGAATATTATCAGGCTTTTTCTATAACAGAGGCTGTCGGGATGTTCCAGAGATTACGCAATGAGGGAAAATCGCCCATCTTTTTCAATGGTGGAACAGAAATTATCACCATGATGCGTATGAATAAGGATTACATGGATACAAGAGCTGTGATAGATCTGAAGACTATCCCGGAATGCTCCGTTTTGGAATTCCAGGATGACCACTTGGTGATTGGTTCGGCCATTCCTCTGGCGCAACTGGAGGAACTGCGCATTTTTCCATTATTGAGGAAAAACTGCAGCCGGATAGCTGATCACACGTCACGAGAAAAGATTACAATCGGCGGCAATATTTGTGGAAACATTAAATATAAGGAAGCAATCTTACCGTTATTATTAACTGACTGTGATTTAGTAGTTGCTGGGAAATCAGGAGTGAAGCAAATTCCGATTAATCAAACGTTTGATCAACAGGTAAATCTCGATCCCGGTTCATTTATTGTCCAGATCCTGGTAGATAAGCAATGGATTGATTTGCCGTTTGTCAGTAAAAAAATGACTAGAATTGGCCGAATTGGGTATCCCCTGTTTACTGTTTCCGGAATACAGAAAGAAGGTCAGGTACGATTTGCGTTTAGTGGTTTGTGTGAATTTCCGTTTCGTTCAAGTGATGTGGAGGAAACCCTAAATAGGTCAGACCAGTCGCTGGAGAAGCGGATTACCGAGGCGATCAGCCAGCTCCCCGCACCACTCCTGGATGATATATACGGATCCGCAGCCTATCGAGCGTTTGTGTTACGTCATGTATTGGAAGAATCGCTATTGGAGTTGAAAGGGGATGGCAACGGGCGATGAAGGTAACGGTTGAATTAACGATTAATAATGAAACAAAAAGCGTTCACGTTAGGCCTGCGGATACGTTGTTAAACACATTGCGGGATGAACTTGGATTGACAGGAACCAAACCCGGTTGTGAGAATGGCGATTGCGGGGCTTGTACGATCCTTGTTGATGGCAGACCCATGAAATCTTGTTTGATGTTGACTGTTGAAGCGGTTGGCCATCACATCACAACGATTGAGGGATTGAAAGATACCCCGATTCAGCAAGCATTTATCGAGAAATTCGCCTTTCAATGCGGATACTGTACGTCAGGATTTTTAATGAACTGTTATGCATTGGCTGAACTTCATCCTAATGCCGATGATTATCAAATTAAAAATTGGTTGCAATCCAATATCTGCCGGTGTACCGGATATGAGGAAATCAAGGAAGCGATCACGTCGGTGTTGGAGGCAAAAAGAGATGCCTCGGGGTGAGGTAATGGCTGTTTATAGTGGTGTGAGGGAGATTTGGTGGGAAGTGCTTCGATAATTCGAGGCCTTTTCTTTTTTATGGTATTCTGCGAGGACAACCATATAATGCGAACTTATTCGTGTCGATATTTCCTGGGAAAGTTCATCATTTCCCGGGAAATATCGACAGTTTTTTAATTTGCCCATTATGCAGTAATAGTTTCCAATAATTCTTTTAAAGTAATGTCTGACATCGATGTTATTCGGTGTTCTACCTGGCAGAATTCCATGGCTTCGGTTACTTCATTAGGTACGATGACGCAGCTCATGCCTGCTTTTTTTGCGGCGATTGCTCCATTTGCCGAATCCTCAAAAACGAGACATTCACCAACTTCCAACCCTAAACAGCTGGCGGCTTGTAAATATAATTCCGGGTCCGGCTTGACATGTTCCACATCATCTGACGTTTTAATGCAATCAAAGTAATCAATTAGATTTAGGTTTTGCAAGTGGTTGGAAACCCATTTATAGTTAGAGCTTGATGCCAATCCAACCTTCAAATCAAGTGTTTTTGCTTCTTTTAAATATTCCTCTACTCCAGATCGGGCACTTTCATTTGTTAATTGTTCATGGAATAAAGTATTAAATTGGGTTTCAAGTTCCTTCTGATTCAGTTTATTGCCGGTTTGTTCGCACAAATATTCAAATGGCTTAAATCCTGTATATGTTCCGATTTCTTGTTGCCAACGTTTTAGCGACAGCTCGGCTCCATGTTTGGCAAAAATATCACTTAGCAGTCTATACTCGACGGTTTCTGTATCAAAAATCAAACCATCAAAATCAAAAATCACACCTTTTATCATATATCTGTTCCCCTCTGTAATGAATAATCTAGGGTCATTATATACACAAAGCACTTAAACATTCAAATAGGGAAAGAACGAGGGTTTGGGATTGCCATCGATCAGATATTTAATGGAACGATTATAGTCAGTC
Source organism: Lentibacillus sp. L22 (assembly GCF_040812445.1). Lineage (NCBI taxonomy): Bacteria > Bacillati > Bacillota > Bacilli > Caryophanales > Bacillaceae > Lentibacillus > Lentibacillus sp. L22. The sequence continues at coordinate 26,913 of NZ_JBFNXI010000014.1, forward strand.
GAGTACTATTTCCAGGTCCATCATATCATCGAAAAAACGGACAAGGCAGTCACTACGCCTTTGTCCGTTTATGCGAATTATTTCTTATCAACAACCCGGTACTTATGATGTGCAACAACCGTATTCGGATATCCAAACGGTAGTTTTTTCAGGTTGTTCAGTGATTCAATATCTACAATGATACTTTTTTTGCAGCTAGAAGGTAATACTACTCCCTTCATAATAAAATCGTTTTTCTTGAATTCCACAATATCACCAGGTTTGGCTTTTTTCTTGTCAGGTGTAAACAACTCAATTCTCCTCCTAAGTATTGTCCATTCATCAATAAGCATTAATGAAACAAGCGCGCAAATGATGCTTTGCTCGTCTCATAATTATTGGATGCAATTTCCCGTTTTAATGTCGCAATCTCTTGCTTTAGCTCGTTTATATCCTCAACTTGCTTTTCCAACTTTTTAATCCGTTTCAGTTGTTTGCGTTGTTGTTCTTGCAGTTCATGGATGATTTTTTCTTGGTTTGTAACGTTGGATACAGTTTTTCCAATGGTTTGCATGATTGTTAACATATTTTCCTTGTCATTACCATGATCCAGTGTTGTCTGTGTTTCTTTCATTGCATGATTCTGATTGGTTGGAAGTGCGTAATTGGCCAACATGATTTTTATTTGTGCATTTTCATAGTTTTTGGCTTTCCATTTTTTTATACGTTTTAACACGTCAACAGCATCGGGGTAGTAATAAGTGGCGTCTCTTTCCTCCGTTTTCGGGATATAAACATCAAAATCCTCAATCCAATTCGCTGCCGTATATAGTGAGATTCCGACCATACGGCTTAGGCTTCTTATGCTCAACAATTCCAATGTTTTCACCGTCTACTTTCTTTATCAGTATTGAAGTGCCGTTTTCCATTTCCGACGCTACATGTTTATCATAAAAGAAGAAGTTGGGATGAATATGTGATAAATGTGGAAAAAGTTAGGGATGGATCATACCATCTGATATTAGCGGTTATCCGTTATCTATTCCAAAACGTCTGCAACTGAAACTAGACCAGTTGTTATTTAAGATTTTGAAAATGATTGTTCAGTGATTGCCTCCCACTAGATAATTAAAATATCTTCAAAATGTTCTTGTTTACAGAGAGACCTTTCAATCTTTTCGCAAAAATGCTACTCCAAGTATTGTATTCCGATGAATTTAGTGGTATTTTAATTGTAGGCAAAGTAATTTATCAAAGGAGGTTTTTTGATGACTGTGAATAAAGCACTTGTTACAACGGAGTGGGTGGCAGAACATAAGGATGATGACAAGGTCCAACTGGTGGAAGTGGACGTTGATAATAGCGCGTATGAATCTGGTCATATTGAAGGCGCAATCGCATGGAACTGGACGACCCAGTTAAATGATCAGGTTCGTCGTGATATTTTAAACAAAGAGCAGTTTGAGGAATTACTTGGAAACTCTGGCATCACCCCTGACACATTAATTGTATTGTACGGTGATAATAACAACTGGTTCGCAGCATATGCATACTGGCAGTTGAAAATTTTTGGTCACGAACAAGTCAAATTATTGGATGGCGGCCGGGTAAAATGGGAGCTTGAAGAACGCCCATATGTAACAACTGAACCTAATGTAACCCCTGTAAAATATGAGGCGAAAAATCCAGATCTGTCTGTTCGTGCGCTTCAACCTGAAGTATTAGCTGCAGTAAAGGATGGCAACGTAGCGCTTGTAGATGTCCGCAGTCCACAAGAATTTAGCGGTGAAGTTATTGCGCCACCAGGAATGACCGAAACAGCTCAACGCGGTGGACATATACCAGGAGCTGCCAATGTGCCATGGAAACAAGCTACGAATGAGGATGGTACGTTTAAATCTCCAGAGGAATTAAAAGAATTATATGGAACAAAAGGAATTACTTCCGATAAAGATGTTATCACCTATTGCCGAATTGGTGAACGTTCTGCTCACACATGGTTTGCCCTTCACGAGTTACTTGGCTTTGACAACGTCCGCAACTATGACGGCTCCTGGACCGAATGGGGAAGCATGGTTGGCGTACCGGTTGAGAGGTAAAGCAATGGCGGTAGAAACCATTCGTGTGAGTGACGTTCCAATCATAAAACAGCTATTCTCAAAAGCGCTAAAGGATGGACAGCTTGAAAAACTACCAATCTATTTGGATGCATCTGTGTTAGATTCCTATAAAGAAAAGGACGATTATAAAATCATTCGAACCGATACGTCTGGACGAATTTCCAAAACCGGTGGCTGGTCCTTGGACTTTGGAATTAGTGACGATGATGTGATTCTTCAGGTTACTGCAGAAAGTTTTGTCCACAGGATTCCAGATAAGGAAAAGGAACAATGGCTGGCTCATCTGGTGTCATTGCCAACTAGCCAAAACTTTATCAAAGGTGTCATTCGTCCCGGTTGTTTGGACGATGGAGCAATACGTTCCTGGTAGGATCATCCCCCCCAAGCATCAAGGGGGGATGTTTGTTTTTGTTTCTTTTGATAGCTGAAAATATGAAACAGTCATTGTATGCTCATTGCATGTTTTCAATAAAAAAGGAACTCCTCCATTAGGAAGTTCCTAATAAAAATCCAGACTATCCCCACAACACTACAGAGACCCTTGAATATCCTTAACCGAAGACATTTCGAGATTGTACCAATGATCAAAAACCCCATACTTCATTGGCGATCTCGACAATAAACTTCAGCTTCCTCCATTGATCTTCCTCAGTTAATTTATTTCCATGATGAGTTGAGGCAAATCCGCATTGTGTACTTAGAGCTAGTTGTTCAAGCGGTACATATTGTGATGCTTCCTCGATTCGTGCTTTAATCTTTTCCTTATCTTCCAGCTCACCAGATTTGGAAGTGACCAGGCCAAGTACAACCTGTGCCCCTCCATTTGGGATATATTCCAATGGTTTGAAATCACCGGAACGATCATCGTCATACTCTAAAAAGAATCCATTGACATTTTCTTTGGCAAATAATGTGGGTGCAATCCGTTTATAACTTCCTGCAAATGCCCAGTTAGATCGATAATTACCGCGACAGAGATGGGTTGTCACATACAAATCATCCGGTTTTCCTTCCAGTACGCCGTTAACAACCCGCAATGCCAAATCAATTAATTGTTCTCGATTAAATGTACCGTCATTGAACGGAATATCGGGTGACGAAAGACCGGCAATATACACATCGTCAAATTGTAAGTATCGTACACCAGCATCATAAAACGCCCGTAATGCATCCCGGTAGGTTTGAATAATATCATCTGCATATTCCTCTATATCCGGATAGATACTTTCATCGCGAATACCGGGATTGAATAATTGGTTAGGACTTGGAATCGTTTGTTTGGCAACTGCCCGGCCATCTACAATGTCATGAAACAAGGAAAAGTCTTTTAGAAACGGATGGTCCGGATTGAACGAGATCTTGCCAATGTTTCGTACATCATACTTTTCCGTTTCCTCCTCGCCGTGAAAAACGAATCCAGTTTCAGGAACATAGCCTTCTACACCATTTAAATGTTCCAGGAAATCTGTATGCCAGAAGCGGCGTCTGAACTCTCCGTCACTCACGGCTTTTAAACCGACCTCAATCTGCTTGTCAACAATGCGCTTGATTTCCTTCGTTTCTACCTCACGCAGTTGTTCAGCGGAGATGCTTCCTTCTTTGTATGCCTTCCTCGCCTGCTGCAAATTTTCTGGACGAAGCAAGCTGCCAACAAGATCAGCTTTAAATGGTGCTTTGGTTAATGTAATCGACATGTAATATACCCTCTTTCTTTTTTGTGATGGTTAAAATCAATAGGTTCAGCTATTCCTGCAACACCGCTCCTTTCTGTCTAGTTTACGCGGGGCCTTTATGGAATCAAAAAACCCCTTCTTGAATTAAGAAGAGGTTTCACGATCACAGTTGTTCGCTCTTCTTATCTTCAAGCATGACGCTTCTGGAATTGGCACAGTACTCTATACCGAGTCTGCTGCCGAGGCTTCCAAGGGCCAGTCCCTCCACCTCTCTGGATAAGAAAAAATTATATTAAATTATTAATATTTACGTTACACGTGACGATACTAAATGTCAAGGGATTTTTGAATGTTTACAAAAGTAACATACACTGACCCAAAGCCAATAAAATATATTCAATGGATCAAACAAGTAAAGTACTTATTCCCTTTTCTCCTAAGAAACTATTCCTCCTCCATTTTTTAAATACTGAATCATTCCCTCTGTCGCACGGTAAGCGAATGCGCCGATAGTAACGGTTGGATTGTAATTACTGTTATGCGGGAAGGAAGAGCCGCCTACAACGAATAGGTTTTCCATATCCCACATCTGTGAATACGTGTTGACTGCTGAATTATCCTTACTATCACCCATGATGGCGCCACCGAAGAAATGATCGGTATAAAATTTGTGGTCGAATTGCGTATCATCATCAATTTCATCGACATCCACGATATCGGCACCCATTTTTTCCACGATTTTTTTGGAAGTGTTAATACCGTGACGGGTGCGGCTGATATCATAGTCCTGGTATTCACAGGTTACTCTGAGCAGCGGATTGCCAAGATAATCGGTGTACGTTGGATCCAGGTCCATGTAGCTGTTCTTATTCGGCAAAAATGCGGTCTGTGGGGTCAGGAAGATATTGCGATTCGTGTAGTGCAATGAATTTTTCTTAAATTCCTTCCCCCAGATTGGTGTACCTTTTGGAACTTGGTTATTGGCAATCGGCCGCATTCCCGTCTGGAAGTAATGCACTTCATACCCATGTAGAAAATCGAGATCGGTATGGTCGATATTATCACCGCTAAAGTCATCAATCGTCGTACCCAGGGCACCTGCACCGGCATACAAATTGAATTTTTTATCTTCAAAGAAGCCGCGGGTACCGACATAGGTAGAGAGATTGGAAAAATGGCCGGTGAAGTTTTTGCCGATGATACCTTTTCCAGTTTTAGGATTGTATGGTTCGCCAATCTCAGATAATAATAATAACCGGTTATTGGTAAAAACAAATCCGGCAAGCACAACAATGTCAGCAGGTTGCTCGTATTCTTGACCGGTTGAGGTATCGGTATAAATGATCCCGTTAGCCCGGTTGCCGCTATGGGTAACCCGGGTGGCAGTGCATTGATTACGCAGTTCGTAATTGCCAGTCTTTTCGGCAGTTGCAAGTACAGTTACAATCGGATCCGCCTTCGCACCAAAGTCACAGCCATATTCCTCACAAAATGCACAATACATACAGGCGTTAATGGTTTCTCCGTCCGGGTTCGTGTACTGCTTGGTGACGTTGGCAGATGGTATGTGATAGGGATGATATCCGAGTTCTTTCGCGGCTTTTTTATACAGCCGGGTAACCGCGGTCTCCTGCATCGGCGGATTCGGATATTTATCTGAACGCTTGGGCCCGATTGGGTTTTCTTCTCCGGATATACCGGCAGTTTTTTCGAATTTGTCGTAATACGGTTCCAATTCGTCATAGGTAATGCCCCAGTCCTGAATGGTCATATCTTTGGGGATTTTATCCTTGCCGTAGCGATCCACCGTTTTACTGTAAATCTCAAAATCATATGGCAACCAGCGGAAACTAATGCCATTCCAATGTACACCTGCCCCTCCAGTGTCTGTGCCGATGCGGGCGTGACTATTGTTGCGCACGGGCAATGCTGTATCGTTTATACTACTTCTCGAGGTAATGGTGTCCTTATTTAATTTCTGCATCAAATCATAGCGGATGGAATATTTTAATTCATCCTTGGTACCAACAAAATCATCTTGCTTTTTGTTCTCTCCGCGTTCTAACACGACAACTTGGTAACCTGCTTTGGAAAGTTCTGCAGCGGCAATACCACCTGCCCAACCAGAGCCAACGATAACTGCATCCACTTTATCGAGTTTTTGGACCATATTCTCTCCTCCTTGTCATGTTGATTAATGTCCTTGATATTGCTTTAGGCTCATTGGTTCGATTTTGTCGAATTTCTCGTTGCTAATAATATTAGTGTACGATGGCTGGGAACCAGGAAATTCCTTCATACGCCAGCCGTCCATGTTTTTGTTTCCGCCATATAGCGGGTCAGCGTAACACCCCTCTAATGTTGCTTGCCGTAACAAGGTGAAAAAATCAGCTGCAGAAACACCTTGCATCTTGACTTTGTTATGTTCAAAGTCCTGTAAAATTTCAATTTGCTGATCTTCATCAGCCTTATCAAATGTTGTATCGAAGCGTTTTTTACTTTCATCATTCATTTTTCGCAACCCATTGAGAAAAATCTGCCCGCGATCCAGCATAGACTGATCGGCCTGTCCTTCATTACTCCGATTTTTTTTCTGATAAATAAACGGGCGATGCCGGTAATCTCTGCCGTTAATGCCCCAAAGACCGGCTAGCTGATTATCAATAAAATAGGGTACACCAAGCTCGATTGCACCCGGCCCATTATCATCCTTGGGATAAATTCGTTCGACGGCCGCTTCCAATACCGTGAAGTCCCCGATGCGATGGAAAAATTGCCGCGCGTTTTGATAGTCAGCTGTATTTTCTTTCTTTGATTGTGTTTTTGGTGTTTTCGCTTCTTCGTTTGATGTGAACTGATTAGTCAAAAAGCCGCCAAGTAATCCCCCGCCAATCACACCGCCAGCTACCATCCCGCTGTTTTTGAGAAAGCGGCGGCGACTGGGGTCATGTGTAACATCATCATGTTGGTCACCTGAATGATTTTCCGGATTGTCCTTTTTGGGATCCTGATCATTATCACGCTTATCTGTCATGATATATACCTCCTGCATTTTTTGTATACGGGTATTTTTACCAATGGGTGGGGAAATATACAGTTCTTAGAAGCATGTTCTTTCAAATTGCGGTGAATTACATTTTTGTAGGGGAAGAAATAGTGCATAGGTAGATTGCTAAAATTACGGGGTTTATCAGCGACTTTGTCAATATATCCCGGTATATTGACATTTTAAACATCTCTTTTTGCATGTGGAAATAGATGCTTTTGTGAAATAGTAGTGTGTCTTTACAACCTATGAAATTTCCCCCTGGCGGATCGGAAATATGTTACACTAAGTAAAAGAATAAAAGAAGGTGAACCGGTTGGAAAAAGAAGACAAAATCATTGGAATGTTGGAGTCTATTGCAGAAAGGCTCGATGGCATGGATAAACGATTTGATCGTACGGATGAGCGAATGGATGGGTTTGACCAAACACTGAAAATGCAAGGGGAAACACTAAAAGAACATGGACAGATTTTGCGTGCTTTACAGTCCGGGCAAGCGTATTTAAAAGCGGAAATTGACGGTATGAAAATTGCAAATGCAAAGGAATTTGGTTCTTTGAAAGAGGCGTTGGATGACCATGCCGCAAAATTGGAACTTGTGCGGGATGACACCTGGGCAAACAAAGTCGACATTCATCGTATCAAGACAACCATGGGTATGAAATAAGATAACTACAAGATTACTTCACAAATAAGACTTCGGAAAAATTTTTCTTCAGATCAAAGGGGGCAAATGTTCGTCTTTTTTTATTACTCATTTGAAAGTTAATTGGGGAAGACCAAAGTTGACCGAATGGATCTGGAAGCCAATTAAGGGGAGCATCAATCGCGCGGTTAGCCTTTTCCATCACAAAAAAACAAGGGACTATCTATTATTAATCCCTCGCTGCAAATAAATCATTTCATTGGCAAGTTTTTTAATCCTTTCTGAAACGTTACGATCAATAATTTCATCGCTTTCTTCATTAAAGGAATCATTTTGGATAAAGACGTTGCCTGTTGGAATCAATCCTTTAAAATAAGAAAGGACCGGCTTTAATTGATATTCCGGCACCAAGAAATGTTTATTGGACCAACCAGTTGCGACAATACCGGTTACTTTATATTTAAAGGCATTTTCAGGAAAAAGGTCTAACAAGTTTTTTAATGCTCCTGAAATGGATGCCTGATAAATGGGTGTGCCAAATACCAAAAAATCGGCGGACAGCATCTTATTCACAACATTCCAGGTATCATCGTTATAATCCGATAATGGGGCGCCCACAGAAAATTCCACTTCATAGTCCCGTAAGTCAATCAACTCCGTCTGTATAGATGAGTCAATCAATTTGGCCGCAACCAACACATCGTTTACAGCCAGGGATGTCTTATCACCGGCTAATGCTCCTGATACTCCGACAAGTTTCAATAGGATTGTCTCCTTTCTCATAACCATTCATAACATGAAATAAGGCACCGATATGGAACCTTATTCCTATTATTGTATGACTATTTAGTTGATTGTTTATGTACCTGTTAAATAAGTGCTGCATATTTATTACAGTTGAAGCTTATCTTGTCCTGAATTTTAACGCAAGCCATTTGCTCGTATCCGGGTGAGCGGCATCCCCCCAGCCCGCGCGTCAATCATTGCACCGCCAGCATAACAACCAGTGTGCAAGAGAGACATGTAGTTTTTGATTAACAGGAAAATCTGCCCCAAGGTGTGAGTCGCCAATAAAAGTTGTGATGCTGGCGATAACCTTATCTTAGGTACAATCCACGATTTCAGTAACAAAGGGTATACGCAAGGGTGGTAAAACATTTAACGACGATTTTTGCTATATATACGGTGATTTTATTACCCTTCGAACTATCATTTCATCCTCAAAAATTAAAAAAACAGTACTTTTCCCTCTTTAAAATTGGTAGAGATTTCCCATATAATATAGATAGAATTCATGAAATATTTGTGAGAAGTAGTTGCGAAAATATATCAAATAGAGAATTGCAACTATGGGTTACTGGGACAAAGGAACCGTCCCTGTGTCCCATTTGGGGGTGTTGGTTTATTAAGGTTTTAGATGTTTATCAGTTATTGAAAGGAATTAGAAAAACAGGGAAGCGCTTACATGGTTTAGGTGAACAGGTTCAGGACCTAAAGAAGCGGGTGATGGCGGTTGTGACACTGGATGATTCGTTTCGTGGGAAGGGTGCGCAGGCGATTCGTTCGTTTTATAAGGAATTGCATCTGCCCTTTTTGCTGTTTTTGGAGGGGTTTATTGCTGATTATCAGGATGTGTTAAAAGGTATGGAAAGTGAACTGCTGGCGATGGAGCCTGATGAAAATGGTTATATTCACCAGGAGTTTCTAGAAGGTGATTTGGTCGATGGGTTGAAAAAGGCGGAGCAGATGACAACTGCTTTGACGGATGAAACCAACGCAGCGATTAAATCTATTCGAGATATTGTATCGCTTCCGACTGTCGATGATGAGGAATTCCTGTTCACGTTGACCCAAGGAAGAAGCCAAATTTACGAAACGGTAGAAAAGCTACATGCATACGATGCCGACCAAACAGCCAAGTTGGAACATGTGGAACATGATATTCAGGTGATGAAACAATATCTGCAGAAGATCAATGAAAAGCAGGTTAGCGGTGATCTAAGCATTGCTGGTTATTCAGTGAAACAGCTGTCTGGTGTCGATGCGTATGATGAATTGCTTAAAGGCCTAAAGGGTAAGAGGGCGAGTAATGCCTTTTCCCGTGATAATCTAATGACTTATGGTGTTAAGGGATTTTTGACGCGGTTTTTGAACATACCGATACCAGGTGCTGTGGTGAAATATGCGCAGAAAAAATTTGAGATGCGCACCATGGATTATAGTCTGCGCTCCATGCAAACGCTGCTTGATATAGGCGGTAGCTCCATTTCTTGATGAATGCGTGTCAATACGTCACGTTACAAGACAAGGTTGTAAATGCCGAGGAAATTTCCGATTACAAAGAAGAGCTCCAAGGAAAATATATGACCTTAAATAATGGCCGGATTGTCCGGGAGTTTGAAGAAGATGAGGAAATGAGGCACTTGTTTGTTGACCCGTATCCCGGAAGATCGGCTGGAACCGGAGAAAAGGTTAAGCCGTTTGAAATGATGTGATAGAATGATAAAAGAATTGATTAATCAGTTAAAAAGTGAAATGAAGTCATTTGGAGAAAAACCTCCACAGCCTGCTGATGAAACTAGTTTAAAAAAGGTTAGGAAATGGGTGTTAAATCGTTTCGAGGGAGAGAACTTCTTTAATGAATATGAAGAATTTTTAAAAGTAATGAATGGCTTTGATTATAATGGCTTGATTATTTATAATTCCGATATTAATGATGAAAACAATGGTTTTATTAATGCCAATACCATTTGGTGGGAAAACGAGGAACTAGAAAACTATGTTTTTTTTGGGGATAGTGATATTTCTTGGCTCTGCTACGATTTGAAACACAAGCGTTTTTGTGAATTGGATAAACCTAGCGGGGACCTCATTGAGGTTTATACAACATATGAACAAATGCTGGAAGAAGCGATAAGGAATATATTGTGAGTGAAATCAAGATCCATCTGGAGATAAGGTAACAGATTGTTTTTCATCTTTTTGATCAACCGGTATTCCCACAGGTGTTTACTACAAAATCGACAGTATTCCAGATGAATGCTGAATTTGCTTGTGAGAAGACAGTATATACAAGATTTATGCAATAGGTTTACTAAATCAATCCTGGTAACATGTAATGTACTATAAAAAATAATGCCAGTAATTTTAGTGAATTTATGCATGCATAGAGATGTTGGAAGTTAAAAACAAATAAAATAACAAAACGTTGGACGGAAGGTGTATAGCCTTTTGGTCCAACGTTTTAATTCAGGATATGGGTTTATACATAAAAAGTAATTCCATAAGTGTGGGGGAGTCGCAACATTGGCATGATATCACGGACATTCTTGGGATTGACAGGTTACTGGGCATTGCAAGGACCCCTGTTAAGTCAGGTGGTTCAAATACAGTAAAATCCGCTGGCAAAGCTGCAAAGACAGAAAATAAAGTGGGTTCAGTTAAACACGGAGAGAAATCATCAACGAAATCCGTATCTAGGGCTTCAACCCCGATAGTAAGAGGAAATTTGATGGAACCATTCTAGATTCCGACAGTTAATAATTTGATAAACTCGTTGAAAAAGAGCGTTCCAGAAGTTGGGGCTGTGCAGGATAGTGCTGGTGGGCAGTATTGGTTTGTGCGGAAGCAAGATAGAAATGACTTCAATAAAAAGAAAACTGATGGCCAAGTCTTTGGGGTAATAAATGGTTTTGAGGCTAAAGTGCACCCGGGTAAGCAAGGAAAACATATACAAGGGCATTCAAATTATAAAAAGGGAAAGAGTATTTTTAACGGCGATGCGCAAAAATTATTGGATGAAAAAGCAGGAACTGGGCAATGGCTAGGAGCAAATAAGGAAAGGGTGGACTTTGGACAAGTAATAGGTAAATATGTCGATCCTATAACTGGGGAGTATTATGAAACTACTAAGGGAATTATACATTATTCAAAAAATGGTGCACATATTGTACCTTCTAATCCTATTAGTTGGTAAAAAAGGAGGACGCAAATATTATGGAAACCGATTCACTTCATAAGGTTCTACTTACTAGTTTAAAAGACAGATATTATGTCATAATTAAGTGGAAAAGTGGTTTAGAAATCAAGGGGAAAGTGGATACCTGTTATGAAACGGATAATGGGCTAGAGATAGAAGAAGATTATCAAGAGTTTTATGCATGTGCAGTTGAAGTTATTGAGATTTTAAATGTACCGGTCAAAGTTGATAATTATATAAAGAAAGGGAATTTGATAGAAGTATCTATCCAAAATAAACCAAAACAAGTTTTATTAGAGGATTATACAGTGATTTGGTCCCAGTAAATACTTGTTAGAACCTTAGAACAGAATATTTACTAATAAAAGTTTACTTCCGATTAGAGAAGATCCCAGAGGAATGTCATGTTTTTCAAAAGCCTGTTCTAAGATAAAACAATACCCCAAGACGTGATCACCTTGGGGTACATGTTAAACAATAGACGTTAGGCTGAACGAGAAGGTTATTGATGCATCGCTGTTCCCGATGACTCGCTTATAGAACCGCATGCCAGTCGGTCACCTGCGTCTCCAGCAGGCTGTGATTTTCCGTCATCAGCACCTTCATGAATGACGAGGGATGTTCTTTCATCGGGTAGTAAAGAGTTATTCTCGCCTTTTTCCAATGATACGTTTTCAACCAGAAATGACTGTTTCACCGTGCCATCATTCCCTACCACAATATTTGGCATGTCGCCAGCGTGTGGTCCATCCGGGTCATCAAACCCATGATTGGTATCATCCGGATTGTAATGGCCTCCTGCTGATTCGAAGTCTGGCGCCTCACATTGCCCTTTTTCATGGATATGAAAAGCGTGGGTACCTTTTGGGAGGTTTTTTCCTTCAATCATGATTTCAACCCCATCCGAAACCTGATTTAATGTTGCCGTCCCAACCGACTCACCATCACCGTTATTTAGGTTAACGTTAACCTTTTGGGTATTCTCGTCCTTGTTTACTTGTTGGGCGTCGGCATCTTTTTTAACCGTGTTGTCCCGATTTTCTGCGTTGTCATTATTTGCGTTTCCACCACATGCAGTTAAAACAACCGCAATAGTTAATAGAAATAAAAGGGAAATCCTGCGTTTCATCCATGCAACTCCTTTCCAACTCCAATGTTTACAATATATATTTAACATAAATGGAATAAGTTAAACCTTTTGGTGTTAAATCATTTCTATGTCGAGACTTCCTTCAGCCTTGTAAGCAAATGGGCCACTTCATCAATTATTGGATAAAAGCACCCGTTTTTTAGCAAATTGAATAAAATTATATTGTGACGAAGGGGGGAAATGATGTATAACTATTATCCACTCCGACCAAATGCAAGGAATCAAGAGAATGAAGCAAAAAGTAGTGTAATGCCTCCACCTGGCTTTCGAAGTCCATATCCGTACAATCCATATCCGTCAGGCCCCCAGGTTGCTAATCCGTCTAACCAGCAATATCCCGGGAGCTTCCCTGCACCACCCAACACCAACAAAGGGCCTGAAAAAACGTCAGAGCAACACAATGGAAAAAATACGGAGGGTTATTCCTATAATCCGATGATGTATACACCATATATAAAATCTGGAGGCGATATGCAAGCACAGTTAGAGCATATCCAACAGCTGCTTGTACAACTAATTCAGCAAAACAATGCGATATTACAGCAACTACAGCATCAGCCAGAACAAAGCCAAATGGTTTCAACACCATCTGGAGGAGGCGCGGTTATTGTACGCATGTAATTCAGTGCCAGGCACCCGGACAATTCTGAATGGTTTGGGTGCCTGGCACGTGTACCATTTGTCACGGCAGAAAGGGAAAGAAATTAGTTGAAGAAGATCAGTCGCGCATAAAAATGGGGACGACAGAGACCCTCTATCCCATGTTATAATAGACCTATCGATTTGAAGGAAAGGGTGTTTGCCTACATGAAAGTAACGGTTCTTGGTGGAGGAAGCGAAATAGGTGCTTCCTGTTTACATATTCAATTGGGCGAGACAAATATTTTGATTGATGCCGGGATGCGGATGCATGGGGAGGATCAGCTGCCGATGCTGGGAATGACAGACGAGCTCGGTAAGCCGGATGTGATTCTGGTCACCCATGCACATGCGGATCACATTGGTGCGTTGCCGGTCGTTCATGCGTTATATCCGGATGTTCCGATCTACGCGACGCCGCCGACTGCTGATTTGATGCAACTGATGATGAAAGATTCCTATAAAATTTTGACAGAGCAAAGCTGGTTGAATCAGACACTGATGCCATATACAGAAGAGCAGATGCAGCAAATGCTGAAACAAGTGCTTGTTTTGCCGGCAAATGGTGTGCTGAAAATAGGTCAGACGACGGTAACTGCTTATCGTGCCGGACATATTATGGGTGCGGTGATGTTTTTGCTGGAGAATAACGGTGAGCGTCTACTGGTGACCGGGGATTTATCGTTTAGTGGTGGGCGGACAATCCCAGGTGCCAAGGTGGCGGAAAATATCCAGCCTGATGTGGTGGTGATGGAATCGACTTATGGTAATCGTTTGCACGCGGATCGGAATATGGAGGAAAAGCGGCTGGCACAACATGTGGCGCAAACGATTGAGGATGGCGGATTTGCTTTGATTCCGGCGTTTGCACTTGGCCGGGCGCAGGAGGTTCTGTTGGTTTTACAAGATTACATGGAAAAAGGGCTGATTCCGACATTTCCAATTTATGTGGATGGCCTGGTCACACCGGTCAGCCGAATTTATCGCAATTACCCGCATTACCTGAAAGGCCCGGTTGCGCATCGGGTGCGGACAAATGGGGATGCGTTTTTAACCGAGGGCAGGTGCATACCGGTTGACCCGAAAGAACGGAAAAACGTAATAAACGGTCAACCTGCCTGTATTGTTGCGTCATCGGGAATGCTAACCGGCGGGGCGAGTGCTTGGTACGCGAAACATTTGGTCACGGATAAAAAGAATGCAGTTTATCTGACCGGTTATCAAGACGAGGAAAGCCCGGGTAAAAAATTGCTGGCACTTGCTGCGGGTGAGGAAGATACGCTGGATATTGATGGCGAATCTTATCAGGTGAATTGCCAAGTGGATAAATTTGGCTTGTCCGCACATGCGGATGCGAGTGAGATGACCCGATTTATTGAAACGCTGAATCCAACGTATACCCTTTTAGTGCACGGAGATGATGATGCGCGGGTTGCGTTGGGCGATAAAATTCATCCCCGTTTTCATCCACTGTTAACGGAAAATGGAGAAACGTATCCTTTTGATAAACGGAAAGAAGGAAAGGGCGTTGTTGGCAAAAAATACAAACGCAATCATGAACAGGAGCGGCTCCGCAGTTATATTGGTCATGTATTACTATATAAGAAAGAAGCAGATGAAACATTAAAATTTGGCCTCTGTCAAAACGTGCATCCGAAAATCGCGACATTTTACTGCGACACGCCAAAAGGAAAGCTGGATAAAGTGGAGGCCAATCGTATGATGGAAACACTTGGCCCGTGGGGATTATCCATAGAAAAATTTGCAGATGTAGCCAATCGCGTATTGACTTTTAGCCGTCCATATCTGGAAAACGTGAATTGGGATCTGGTGCCCGATTATACCTTGTCGTTGCAGGAAATTTTCCAGCGGCTTGGGATTGAAGATGAAGCACAGCAATTTGCCGTTGCCTTGGCACTGCAAAGTATCCCAGATTCACATCGACATGTAGATGTGGAAGGACGCGTTGGGTACAAACTGGATCAGAAGCTACGGTTTCAACTGAGCAATTTGGACTTGCCCATCCAGGCGAAAAAAATGAATGCCAATCATGCGATGGACAAGATCCGCGACTATTTTGCCGATCACCCACGATTCTTGCGCTGTGGCGTGAAGGAAAATGGAACGGAAAATGAGCACATGCTGTTGTCGTTTGATTTTCCCGATAGTATTTCCGATAAAGAGCAAAAACAGATTTCCCGGGATTTGATGAAGCAAACTGGCTGGAATGTGGCATTTTCTGATTCCGTCCGGCACGAAGCATTCCAGCCACTGCTTGCATCACTGTTGGAAAAGAATGTTGCCATGCCATCGGTTCACATTCATGATGCCACGGTTGTGACCAAGGAAGCGAAACCGGAAAATAGCGCGCACATCGCCGAGCAATTTAAACAAACCACCGGATTTACACTCGTGTTTGCCGAAGATGCGCATGCTGTTAAGGGGACTAGCGGTGGTGCAAGTGGTCCGGATGACGTGTACACTCCTGAAGTCGGTATCGAACCGTTGGAAAATAATCAGGCTATTGCAGTCGCCAAACAATATGGTGAAGATTACGGTGTGACCATCTTCAAAACAGGAATGAAACAAGCTGCCGGTCAACCGTTGATGGAATTGCATTTTATATCGCCGGAAGTTGCCCAGCGATATGGCGAGATGATGCAGGCGTTGAGCAATGAAATCGGTATGGCCGTAACGTATGCCAAATCCCCGAAACAAAATGAAATCATCCGCATCACCA
The DNA here is from genome assembly GCF_040812445.1 of Lentibacillus sp. L22. Classification (NCBI taxonomy): domain Bacteria; kingdom Bacillati; phylum Bacillota; class Bacilli; order Caryophanales; family Bacillaceae; genus Lentibacillus; species Lentibacillus sp. L22. The sequence goes on from NZ_JBFNXI010000014.1 coordinate 42,885, forward strand.
ATCAAGCCATCCCACCTGAATGGGAACAAAAAGGCAACCCATCCGTACACATGGACAAAGCGGAAGTTTCCGTTAAAGTGGGAAATGAACCTGGCGAGGAAGCATTTGCAGCAGTTAGCAGGGAGATTGAAGAGGAGACTGGATATACGTTGCGATTGAAATAGATGGGAAAAGTTTGGGGGTGGGGTACTGCTCCCTTAAAGTTGGTCGAGTGCGGGAGTTGGTCGAGTGAGCGTGAAAGTTGATCGAGCGAGCGCGGAAGTTGATCGAGCGAGTGCGGAAGTTGATCGAGTGAGAGCGGGAGTTGATCGATCGAGTGTGAAAGTTGATCGAAAAGATGCAAAAGTCAATCGGGAGGGGAAGAGATATGGTATCGATCGCCATTTTTTTAAGTTGCACAATTGTCATCTCATCGGTACACAAACCCTTGTATAATAAGATATAATGAAATATATCTTATTATACTAAGGGGACCAGAAGATGTGGCAACAGCTTAAACTTGTGGCGGTGTTTGTTTTTTTACTGGCGGTTATTGTTGCATGTTCCAATACTGAAAATACCGATCAATCATCCGGGAGCAAGAAGGCTAAGGCTAAGGAAAAGATGGAATTAACCATTTCCGCGGCAGCCAGCTTAAAGGATGCGATGACGGAGATTCAGGATACATATAAGAAAGAGCACCCTGAAGTGGCGTTGAAATTCAACTTTGCCGGTTCGGGTTCCTTACAGCAGCAAATTTCGCAAGGGGCACCGGTTGATTTGTTCTTCTCCGCGGCGGAGGATAAATTTGATCGGCTGGTGGATGAAGGAAAGATCGAAAAAGAGGATGGTGTGGATCTCCTTGGTAATTCGCTTGTCCTGGTTGTCCCCAATAAAAAAAGTTCCATAAGCAGCTTTAAGGATTTAACAAAAGCGGATATTGATCAAATTGCGGTTGGAACACCCGAATCGGTACCAGCGGGCAAGTATGCAAAGGAGTCCCTGAAAAAAATGGAGATTTGGAATGATGTCGAACCGAAAATAGTTTATGCCAAAGATGTACGGCAGGTATTGTCTTATGTGGAGACGGGAAATGTGGCAGCGGGGGTAGTTTATAAAACTGACGCAGTGATTTCGGACAAGGTAAAAATCGCGGCCACTGCTGATGCCAAGACCCACACGCCAATCATTTATCCACTTGGCATTGTCAAAGACACGAAACACAGGGAGGAAGCAAGGGATTTTTATCAGTATTTGCAAAGTGATGAGGCATTAAAGGTGTTTGAAAAATATGGATTCACTGTGGAATGAACTGACAACGAATGAATTTCTGAGCCCGATTTGGCTATCCATAAAAGTTGCGGTGATTGCTGGGATTATCGTAATTTTAACCGGCACGATTGTTGGTCGAATTTTGGCTCGCAAACGTTTCAGGGGCAAGGCTGTCTTGGAAACAATCCTGATGTTGCCATTGGTTCTTCCGCCCACTGTTGTCGGGTTTTTCCTAATTGTTATTTTCGGTAGGCAAAGTGTTGTGGGACGAATGATTGAATGGGTTTTCCAGCAACCGGTTATTTTCACCTGGGTGGCTGCCGTGATTGCCTCCGTTGTGGTGGCCTTCCCGCTCATGTACCAATCAGCAAAGTCGGGTTTTCAAGGCATTGACCAGGGGATTGAGGAAGCGGCTAGAGTGGACGGTGCAAAGGAATGGAAGCTGTTTTTCCTGATTTCCATCCCGTTAGCATCAAAGGCGCTCATTTCCGGAAGTATCCTAAGTGTGGCACGGGCATTAGGTGAATTTGGGGCGACATTGATGTTTGCCGGCAATATTCCCGGGGAGACGCAAACGATCCCGACAGCCATTTACATTGCGATTGATTCGGGAAATATGCAAATGGCCTGGATGTGGTTGCTGGCGATTGTCATTATTTCGTTTGTGATGTTGTGGTCGGTTCAGCGGAAATAGCGGGATGTGGTGATGATGGTTGTGTATTGGGAGTGGTGGTAAGCTGGGGGAGAAGTATGCTAGGGTGGGAGAGAATGCACGGAAGTCGGTAGAGAACGCGCCAACGCCTGCCCCAACGCATCCGCACCCCATCAAAAAAGAAATCCCGCCCGCCGAATTCTAACCTCCTCCCCCAATAACCGGCACTTCATTAACCAAAAGCCGGTTACAAAACCACATCAACAAAACCACTGATACCCTTTAAATTGCTTTTGCCCTTACGTACGACTTAGCCTAAACAAATATGCCAGGCCCCCGAACTAATATGCATCGCTCAGGTGCTTGTTCATTTTCTACACAAGTTGTTGTTCGGAAAATTCACGGTACAATGCGTGTGACTTGATTAATTCCTGGTGTGTCCCACTGCCTGTTACTTGGCCTTTTTCAATGAAAATAATTTTATCTGCATCGACGATTGTTGAAAGTCGGTGGGCAATAACAAATGTCGTTCGTCCTTTCATTAATTGTGTTAAAGCTTGTTGGACAGCTTTTTCCGATTGACTGTCCAAGCTGGCGGTTGCCTCGTCCATCATTAGGATTTTCGGATCGCGCAGGAATGCCCGAGCGATGGCGATGCGTTGGCGCTGACCACCAGATAGCTTCACGCCGCGTTCCCCAACCTCTGTATATAATCCCTTTGGAAAAGTTTTGATGAATTGGGCAGCGTACGCCATTTCGGCAACACGCCATAATAGTTCATCAGGTATTTGTTCTTCATTTTCCAGACCGTAACACAAATTTTCGCGTATCGTCCCGGCCATCATGGCGCTATCTTGGGGGACATAGCGGATTTGACTCCGCCAAGATTTCAGGGACAAATCTTGAATATCGGTGTTTCCAATGCGGATGACACCTGTTGCCGGTTCGTAAAAACGCTCAAGTAGTCCGAACATGGTTGTTTTTCCGCCGCCGCTCGGACCGGCAAAAGCAATCTTGTCGCCGGGGTTAGCGGTAAAAGATACTTGTCTAAGCACGGGTTCATCCGCTTGATAGGCGAATGATACGTTCTCAACATGGATTGGCAGGTTTGCAATATCCATTTCCATACCGGTTTGACCAATTTCCAGTGGCAGCTCCAAGATATCGATAATCCTTTCCGTGGCGCCTTTTGCTTTTTGTAATTGGGTAAAAAACATGGCAAAAGCGGTAATTGGCATAATGATTTGGAAAAGGTAAAGTAAAAAGGCAACGAGGGATCCAGTTGTCATCGTTCCACTTGCCACACGCATACCACCGTAACCAATGATCGTCACCATTACGACCATGACGATGAGGGACATAAGTGGTGCGACCAGTGCAAAAATACGAGCCTCCTGTAAGCCAAATCCGAGCAATTTCTTGATTCCTGCCAGTCCTTTTGCTTCTTCGTTTTGTTCTGCATTCGAGGCTTTCATTAAGCGTGCTTCGCCAAGTGTCTGCTGGACGTTACCAGTAAAGACAGCTGTTTCATCCTGAAGTCCACGCGAAATCTTGACCATCTTTTTGCCAAGCGGGACCATTGCTGCCACTGTAATCGGAACAGCAAGGAGCATAATAAGTGTCATTTTCCAATCCATTATTAGGAGGATAGCGACTGCTCCTATGATCGAGATGATACCTGTAACAAATTGTGGAAAATGCTCCGAAATTAAGTCTTTGACGATATTCGTGTCGTTTACCACGCGGCTGACTGTTTCGCCGCTTGAAGTTTTGTCAAAATAACTAATGGGCAGGCGGATGAGTTTTACCCACATATTTTCCCGAAGATTGGCTACGATTTTTTGGCCGACTGCAGTTAACAGATACGTGGACAATCCATTGACGACAGCCTGGATAATAAAGGCACAAGCAATCGCCGTAATAAGTGGGATGCTTAGCGAGGAAGCGGAAAAGCCGTCGACTAATTGTTTGGTCAGTAATGGAACGACCAGACCGGCGATTGTTGTGAGGATGCTTGCGATTAAGCCGATTGTTAACGCAACTTTTGGAATGTTTGTTGATAAAATAAGCGAGAAAAATGGCTTAAGACCGACTTGTTTGTTATTTCCCATGGTATGATAACTCCTTCTACGGGGGAACTGTGAGGCGTCCCGTACGGTGTTATTATATCATGTTAGGGCGTGTGTGTTAGAGTGAAAAGGGTTACGTGAAATTATTCGGGTGCCAGGCACACAAACAATTTTCCTCATATTATGTTGTAATTATATAAATAATCATAATAATATTGACAAGAGGTTTTGATATTCCATTTTTGTCAATAACGGACCCGCAAGCTGAAGGACGGGATGCCTATTTTTCCATGCAAGTAGGCGAACAGTTTTGGATGGTTGAATGCAAACAATGGCTTGTACCTTTGTTCCAATATAAAATATAATGTTGCCTGAGAGGAGTGTTTATATGGAACCGTCAAAAGAGGTACGGTGGCGACAGCGGTTTGAAAACTTCGAACGATCGTTCAAACTGTTGAATAAATATGCTACACAATCCGTTGAAACGGAATTAGAGTGGGCTGGGGTCATTCAGTTTTTTGAAATGACATTTGAACTATCGTGGAAAGTTCTAAAAGACTACCTGGAAGCACAAGGGTATGTAGTAAAGAGTCCAAGAGAAGCGATTAAACAGGCATATCAAATTGACTTAATTGATGACGGACATGTCTGGATGGATGCTTTATCCAAACGTAATTTAATGACTCATACATATGATGAACAGATGGCAAAGGAATTTGTCGATGAAATTGCAAACGTATTTTTGCCGCAGTTGAAGATATTGTATGAAAAACTTCAGGAGGAAAGAGAATAATGTTTGGCTTGCAATCTCGAGATCAGACGTTAATAAAAAATGCGATAGGTCTTTTTGATGCAATTGAACGCATTGATTTTTGGAAGTCGAGCGATGGGAAATTATAAAAAAGGCTCAGACGTGGATATTGCGATAGTAGGGGAAGAAGTCACGAGAAAAACGGTATCCGAACTACATTTCCTGTTAAATGAAGAGTACCCGCTTCCATATTTCTTTGACGTGGTTCATTATGAAGGGATTACGAACAAAAGCTTAATTAGACATATTAATACAGAAGGGGTTGAAATGTATCGCAGGAAGACCGGGTGAAGGCACGCCATCAACCCCGGAATACGCTGAACTGTCCGGATGCCAGGTACGCAAACAATTGACTGAGAAAGCTTCCTGCCATTGGAACAGTTCAAGCAAGGCGAAAAATCGATCGAGCGCGGTGTGAAATCGATCGAGTGCAAGAGAAAATCGATCGAGCAAGGCGCAAATCGATCGAATGCGATAAAAACCAGGAAATGACAGCACCCTTTCAATGAAATATTCGGGTGCCAGGCACACATCTAATTCTTATCATTCAATCGGTATATTTGTGAAACCATCTGTATCGTCATCTGGTTGTTGCTTGCCTGCAAAATAGCCGCTGTGGCCTCGACCGTGGTAATCAAGATAGGATTCATCACGTGACCCATTATCCGCCCCATTATCCGGCTGATTTACTGACTCACCCTTGGATTCATCACCTGACTCATTATCCACCCCATTATCTGATTTATTTACTGCCCCATTATCAGATTCGCTCCCAGAATCACTCTCGTCCATCATTTCTTGTTGTTCAGCTTCTTCTTCAGGGTTTTTCCAATCATCTATCAGCTCATCAGTAATTCCTGATGGGAGGGCGCTTTTTCCGTAAGTTGCCCCTATATTCAGTTGCCCACTAATATTTTTGATTCCCAAGTTACCAAAATTATTGTTCTGCTCGTATTTATCCAGCATAATTCTATCTACTTTCAGTTCCCGAATGACAACCGGTTTTTCTTCCCTTGGGCTTAATCCCGCTTTTATGCGTTCCATCTCACTTTTTAATTGCATTGTCTGCTGCAGGTTTTTCTCGATCAAATCGCTCATTTTCAGAACATTATTTTCCATAACAGACAACCTTTCTTCTAAGCTGTTCATTTTCTTTTGAATGGGACTTGTGGTCTGTTTGACATAATCGGACACTTGTGAATAAATATGATTCTCCATGGCGGAAAGTGTTTCACGTGTTAAAGCATTTTTCTCCGCTGATTTCCGCGTCTCCTTTGATTTATTATTGCTATATTTGGAGGTATAGGCTTCTGATCGCAATTCGTTCTCAAACTTTGCAAATTGTCGCATATGTACATCCAACGTATTCGTTTTCGATTCAAGTGCCATTACCCTTTTGGCCAGCATCTCTATTTCATCATCATTATTTTCATCCCTGTTGAATAAATCTTTTATAGGCATCTTATCTCACACCTTTTCAAAAAATATTGTCCAAAAAATGACGAAAGGAGATCCTGCAGATGAAAGCAAAGACGACTATTGGGTTGCATCATGTAAAAATAAATACAATCGATAAAAATTCCACCATTTCCATTGGCAAAACGATTGCACGTGGAAATCATGTAGTCAATCATCGAAATGAAGGATTTGGTGAACAAAATGCGGATGAAGTCACCCAAATTATGCCTGCTTCTACCGTAGAGGATTCTGATTTCACAGACGCGGAAAATATAAAAAAATAAGCTCTCTCTTATTGGATGGAAATTGGTTCATGCTGGTTATATTTTCTAATATATGTAACCAGCAGGAGACCATTGTCAAATTTGGCTTGCATGTCTTTGCTTTCAGTGGGCTCCGGCAGCTCAATCTGTCTTTCAAATTCACCATATTTCCGTTCTTTTAGGAAGGGTGATCCCGACACAATAGGCATCTTACTTTCTCCTTTGACAAGCAATTTATTTCCGGAAAGGGACAATTGAATATCCTCTTTCTTCAACCCGGGTAGTTCAATAATAATCATTATTTGCGTGTCCGTAACAAAAATATCAGCCAGGGGGAATTCGGCCGAGGTATGATGCTTCGGTGATTCTTCTGTATATACATCATCATTTTGCCCCGTTGCCCCCATATTTTGTTGGTCTCCATTTGTGTTTTGCTGGTCCATACCAGGATATTGATCAAAGATAGCATCCCAAAAGTTACCGTTTTGGTATTTTTGCGCCATCTCCATCCATTGTCTGAGTTTTTCCATGTCCATTATCTCTACCTCCTGACAAATGTCATTACACCTGGACAGGAACTAAAATTAGTTGTACATCTACGTTCTAAAAGGAGGACTTAGCCGAATCAAATGATGAAGAGCACCGTAAATGTTCATTCGGATTAAAGGTCTAAAAACATGAAGGAAAAAGTTTTCCCGGTTTTTCGATTGATTCAACTTCCACGTTAAAATAGTAATAGCGGTGTTATATATATGTATTAAGCCAATGGAACGTTCATTACCTTGATCACACAATGAATATGAAAATTTCCTTTTTTCTCATAAGCAAGCAGGCGGTGTAATATATTCACTTAAGGGAGGGGGCAGCAATAGATGAAAGGTGCATCAGTCAATATCAATATTTTTGTGTTAAAAATCAACTCCTTTGAAAATGCGTCTGCCGTCAATGTAGGTCAAAACGTGCTAGCTGATTGGAATAACTCGGATAAGAAAACACAAGGGTTTGGGCAAAACTTTGGGGATGGAAGTGACTTTGTAAGTCCGCAAAGTTTTATTGATGACCGGGATCAAGTGGATTCGCCATCAACCTTTCATGCCTTACCCAAAAAGATGGAGGGATAACAAATGGTGTTTTTTGGACCTGTAGCCGTAAATGTCTTGGCGATCAAGGTGAATGCAATGGATAGGAATTCATCAATGAACTTGGCACCTTCCCCGCGTGTAGATACATTTTTAACCATTAAGCAAAACTATGGGTTAGGAGAAGAAAACGGCGATTTTACAATCACGAATGTCCCGCTCAATCTCGTCAATGATTTGGATGTAAATGACACAAATGCCCAGAAGACAAGTATCGTGTAATGCTGGCAGTTCTGTTCACAAAAATCATCGGAAAGGCGGATCTGGTAGTGGTTCGCCTTTTTGGGTGATTTAGAGTAAGCAACAAGTCGATTGAGATAAAGCTGCGGTGTCCGATGGAGATATAAACAGTGATGCATGCGCCGATAACGTATAAACCGGTCAAGCTACCGAACATCTCATATTCCGATAACGATCACTTTTTCATTCACCTTGATCAACTTTCACGCATGTTCGACCAACTTTCCCTCGTTTCCGATCAACTTTCATGCATGTTTGCTCAACTTTCCCTCGTTTGTGATTAACTTTCCCGCTAGTTCGCTCAACTTTCCCTCGTTTTCGATCAACCTTCCACACCGGTCCAAGTAATTCTTATTAAGATTAGGTTAACTTGTCTTATAACCGGCCTTTGGTTAATTAAACACCGGTTTATGAGTGAATCGTATCCGTTATTTAACTTGTGCGGGACATCAGCGTTTTTTCGTCCAGTATTTGCCCTTTTGGAAATAAGTCAAGTTATATGATTTCAAAATTCTTGAGGCTAGATGACGCGAATTAATTTTTAGGAACCACATATATTCACGGTTCGTTACTTTATCACTAATCAATAGGAAATAAACATCTAGCGCCCGTGTATGTGCATTTTTGCTTAACTTCCCACATCGTCTACATTTCCAGTTCGCATACTGTCTTTCCATTGCCAAAACTCCACACTCCGGACAACCCACCCCAGGCAAAATCATTTCCTTCGTCATACCATATTTCCCCAAGATATCTATATCAAATTCCTCACATTCACTCAAAATAGCATCACTTATCTTTTTAACCGGCAAGTTGGCACTATTGCTCTGTGCATATGCTGCATCTATTTCGAGTATTCGCTGTGGGAGATGTTCTGCATGTGTGACGACTTTGGCGATTCCCTGCTTGTCTCCTTCTACTTTTATAATCGTACCTGGATCGGCGATAGCTATGAAATAACGAATGGGTACATTTGCAAAATGATGATCGTGCAGCCAATTTTCGAGGTGCAGCTGATGATTCTCCGCTTGTGTAATTGGGTATTTAAAGCCTGTCTCCTTTTCACCGTCATCACGGATAAGTTGCTTGAGAAGCGTGTCAAAGGTGATCGTTCCTTTATAATTTTTAATTTCAATGATAAAGATGGCATATGGAGTAAGAATAAATGAGTCGATCTGGATAGAGTTTCCATATGGGAGTTTGAGGTGGACATCATGCAGAATGGTATATTTCTTGGCGAGCGATCTTAGGTGATAATCAACTCTTTTTTCACCGATATATCCTGTCATTCGTTTTGCCAGATCCTGTTGCATATCTGGTAAACAACTGAAATAAGAGGGTGTTCGTGGAATAAGCACTTCCAGTTTCCGTAGTGGCAGTGGCTTGGGGCGTTTTCGAAGTAACATAGAATTCTCCTTTTCCTATTAAATTGTTAGTATATATTTCATATTATAGCATATTTCGGGGAGTTTAATAGCACTGAAATGATGTTGGCGAATTAATTAAACTGGAGGAAATTTTAGGTACGTTCCTCCACCCGGAAATGCCTTGGCACGGATTCCCTGAATGTTGACCGTGCCAGGTGTTACACTTGGTATGGACTTCTCATTGGAAGTGTCTTATGGAAAATTTGATCGATCGAATGTGAAAGTTGATCGGGAATGAAGAAAAGTTGATCGATTGAGCGAGAAAGTTGATCGGGAACGAGGAAAAGTTGATCGAAGGAGCGAGAAAGTCGATCGGAAACGGTGAAAAGTTGATCGAAAGGGCGAAAAAGTTGATCGAGTGTCCCGCCCCGCCCCAGCCCACGCACCAACCCAACATAAAAAAGGAATCCGACCAAAAGCCGGATTCCTACCATCTTCTCCAATAACCGGTACTTTCATTAATCAAACCAAATGAATCAAAAGCCGGTTATACTATCATTCAATAAGGCATACCAAAGGGAGCAGTTAACTCGATGTATTAATAAAACCGCTTATATCCTTCAAAGTGCTTGCTCCAATACGGGTTGCTCAGGCTGTTAATCTTCACGCCATCTGATTCGGCGCTGATGAATTGGTTGCCGCCCAAGTAGATGCCGACATGGGAGATGCCGCTCTTATAGGTGTTCTCGAAAAAGACGAGATCGCCTACAGCTGGTTTGTTGACATAGGCCGAACGGTTGTAATAGCCTTCAGCTGATGTACGGTTGATCGATTTGCCTGCTTGATTGTAGGCGTAATAGATAAATCCGCTACAGTCGAACCCGCTTGGACTAGAGCCGCCCCATACATACGGGACCCCACTTTGACTTTTGGCAATGCTAGCCACTTTGCTTGCATCATAGCTGGCACCGCTGGAAGAATCGCTTGAGCCGGATGAACCAGAGCCCGAGTTGGAATCGGAACCTGCTGATGATGAGCTCTTGCTAATGTTCAACTTTTGCCCAACAATAATCAGATCAGATTTCAGGTTGTTCCATTTTTTCAAATTGGCAACGCTAACGCCGTACTTGCTACCGATGCCCGATAACGTGTCACCGGAACGAACGGTGTGCACTTTTGCTGAGCCAACACTACCACCATTCGAGCTTGATCCCGAAGAACTTGAGCCGCCAGATGCATTCGAACCGCTGGAAGAACTTCCATTTTTCGTGACAGCCAATACATCTCCAGGAAAAATTAATGTCGATTTCAAGTTGTTCCAGTTCATTAATTCAGAAACGGATATGTTATGTTTGGCGGCGATCCCCGATAAGGTGTCACCCGATTTTACAGTATATGTAGAACCAGATTTATTAGTAGAATTAGAGTTGGATGGTTGTTTTTTATTCCCAGTTTCCAGTACCTGCTTTGGATAGATAACGTCACTGGTCAGGCTGTTTGCCGATTTCAATTGACCAACCGTTGTATTGTATTTTTGTGCGATGGCCCATAGCGTGTCACCACTTTTTACTTTATAGGAAGCTGCGTCTGCTTCATCGGCGACAAAAAATGCCGAAGCGATGGCTGCACTCGCAGATACTGACATAATTAATTTCTTATTCGTCAATTCTCTACCCCTCTCACATGAAAATTTTACTAACTATGTCACGATTATATCAATTAAGGTAAAAGTTTGATAGATTTCCAATAGATTTGTAATATTATTGTAATATGACAGTAAGTTCGAATAGTTCGGTAACAGACCATTTCAAAAAAGTCTCACATCACTAGACAGGTTTGTGGTATAATGTCGAATGGAATTATCAATTTTTCAATAGACATGAAGTATAATTCTTATAAAAATCGGCAAACAAGCCCATTCATCAGCAGTGCGTCGTTCACATGATCTGACCTGCTCGGTAACTTGGCGACGCTTGACGAGACATGTTATTGGAGGTACAAAAATGGAAGAAACGATCTCCCTTGGGGAAATTTTTGCAGTGATCAAGAAGCGGTTGCTGCTGATTGTAGCGCTGGTTGTGGCAGCAGCCCTGATTAGTGCCGGGGTCAGTTATTTTGTGTTGACACCGACCTATGAATCTAGTTCCCAGTTTATCGTTAACCAGAGCGATAAAGATGCGAAGACACCATATGATGAAAATAATATCCGGACAAATGTGGAACTGATTAATACGTATAATGTCATTATTAAGAGTCCGGCGATTTTAGATGAGGTCATCGACGAGCTGAATTTGTCACTCAGCACGCAGCAGTTGCAGGATAAATTGGAGGTATCCAGTGCGGAAGATTCGCAGGTAGTAACCGTCACGGCTACGGATGCGGATCCGCAAATGGCTACCGAGATGGCAAATACGACGGTGCAAGTATTCCAAAAGCAGATTCCGGATTTAATGAATGTGGATAACGTAAAAATTCTCTCGGAAGCACAAACGAAAGCAGATCCGTCACCGGTTAGCCCGAGACCATTATTGAATATTGCTATTGCTATTGTACTTGGTGCAATGGTTGGCGTCGGATTGGCGTTTTTGCTGGAGTATCTAGACAATACAATTAAGTCGGAAAACGATATCGAAAAGCGGTTAGACATACCTGTGCTTGGTGTCGTGTCACACATGGAAGACAGCGACATTAAAATCGATCATTCAAGACAGGCACAACGGCGGGTAAGGAGTGGGATGAATGCGCAAAAAGAATCAATCTAAACAGAGTAAAACCAAGCAGTTAATCGCCCAACTCAGCCCGCGTTCCCCCATTTCGGAACAATACCGGACGATTCGCACCAATTTGCAGTTTTCTGCGATTGATGAGGAGCTGCAATCAATGTTGATTACCTCGTCTGAACCTGGAGAAGGCAAAACAATGACTACAGCAAATTTGGCGGTTGTTTATGCACAGCAGGGGAAGAAAGTGTTGCTGATTGATGCCGATTTACGTAAGCCGAACATGCATTATACGTTTCGCGTCGATAATATTAAAGGACTCAGCAATATCCTGGTCGGGGATACCACGATGGAGGACGCCATTTCCATAACAGATGTGCCTGATTTGGATGTGATCACTTGTGGACCAATCCCACCGAATCCTTCTGAACTCTTGTCGTCAAAACGAATGGAACAACTGGTGTATCGGGCCAAAAGTGCGTATGATCTGATCATATTCGATACCCCGCCAATCCTCGCAGTGGCGGATGCGAAAATTTTGGCCAACATTTGCGATGGGGCAATCCTGGTCGTACGCAGCAAGCAAACGGAATATGAAGCTGCAGCCAAGGCGATCGAATTATTAAAACCAGCTCCCGCCAAAATGCTTGGTACTATTTTAAATGATCGCAGCAAGAAGGAAGACAATTATTACTATTATTATGGGGAAAAATAGGCGATAACTCCTCTTCATCCAGTAAGGGGAGTTTTTGCTATACGATATAACCTTCAACTACTTCTCAAACCACTCTGAAAGTAAAAGGAAGCCGATTTCATGGCATCGTCGACGTTGGCGATGCTTTTCCTGTGTCTGCATGAATTTAAATACAATAGGCTATGACTTTTTACTTACAAAGTGACTTTTTCGTGACCTTTATGTTTTCCGTAAATTTTCTTAAGCTGGTATGATTAAAGAATAGAGGTTCATGAATGAGGACGATTAGATGTAGAAATGGTCTATGCTTTTTACGTGGAGGACGCTTGCTAAAAGCTTTCTACATATAATGGAGGGTGAAACATGATCGATATACATTGTCATATATTGCCTGGGATTGATGACGGTGCTGGTACATTAGCCGAAAGCATGGCAATGGCACGTGCAGCAGCGAGCCAAGGGATCCGGCAAATCATTGCGACCCCCCATCACTTGAATGGGACCTATCATAACCCTGGGGGAGATATTTTGGGAATTGTAGAATCTCTGAACGGAAAATTACAGACGGAGGGTATTCCGGTGAAAGTCGTTCCGGGGCAAGAAACTAGGATTAATGGTGATATCGTGGATGGGCTGCAAAGCGGGGACATTCTTCCGCTTAATGTCACAAGCGGATACGTGTTTATCGAACTGCCAACCAATGATGTACCGCGTTATACGAGTCAACTGATGTTTGACATACAGATTGCCGGGTACAAGCCGATCATTGTCCATCCGGAGCGAAATCGGGCCATCCGCGAGAATCCGGACAAGCTATATCGGTTGGTTAAAAATGGTGCTTTAACACAGGTAACTGCAGCGAGCATCGTCGGTAAAGTTGGCGGCAAAATTCAAAAGTTCACCAACCAGCTAATGGAGGCAAATTTGACACACTTCATCGCCTCTGACGCACATCATGTCGAAAAACGTGGATTTTATATGCGTGAGGCATTCGATATAATTAATAGGGAATTTGGGGATGCAAAGGTTTACGAGTTGATGGAAAATAGTGAGGCATTGCTAATTGGTGAGCCGATATACATGGATGCACCAGAACGAGTACGGCGCAAGAAAATTTTTGGATTATTATAGGGAAGCGGTGAGCAGATAAATTGTCAAAATCATCAAATTCCTGATATTCTAAACAGTGAATATTGGGAATTGGAGATATATGGCGGGATATGGAAGGGCTCTTTTGAGAAAACTTGAGTCACGAGCAATTGGTATGAATAGGACGAGTACAGCCCAGATCAATTAACGTTTAATGGGAACACGTAGCATGAAGCTTGTTTTACGGTGAAAATAGGTCATTTACACTAGGTAGGATTGTAGTCCTTTATCTATCAATAAGTATTTGTCAACTTAGAAACCGCATCATGATCCAAAAATATTTTCATCGTTTTCATATTGGTAAATATTGGATTCTGACGTGGATTGTATCCGGGTACATTGATGGAGATGGGAGATCATCCCTAGGGAACGGTAGTGTTAAACGGGGACAGAAGAACCATCCTTCTGTTCTGAAGGGTGTGTGGTAGTTAGATGATAAAGGTTATGCTTGTTGAAGATCAGCGTTTGTTTCGTGAAGGTGTCCAAGCGATTTTAGATAAAACAGACGATATTCAGGTCATTGGGATAGCGGAAAATGGGGAAGCTGCCATTCGTGAAATAGACAAACGTGAAGTAGACAAAACCCGGCCAGACGTTGTGTTGATGGATATACATATGCCGAACATGGATGGGATTCGAACGACTGTCTATCTAAAAGAACACTATCCTGATATCAAAGTTGTGATACTGACATCAGATGCCGATGAGGATACCGTGATCCGGGGCATTAGCGTTGGAGCGGATGGCTTCCTGCTTAAAGCATTGTACGCGGACAGCTTGATACAGGTGATTCGGGATGCAGCTCGTGGACAAACAGTGCTATCGGGGGAGGTTGCCCGGATACTGGCAACGAGAATCAGGGAGCTGACCATGAACAAGAAGCAAATCCTTGCGAAACGATTGGAAAATAGGGGACTCTACTTTTCCACCAGGGAGTTGGATATCGCCTATCTTATCATGGAGGGACATACCAATAAACATATTGCCCATCAACTATACCTTGGGGAAGGTACGGTAAAAAATTATATTAGTGAAATCTATCATAAAATCAATATTCGTCACCGCGCAAAGGCCGTGGAATTTCTGCGACGAATTATGAAGTAGAGCGCGTTCTCTCCCGCCCTAAGTCGGGAGAGGAGGCGCTTAAGTTCGGGAGAGGACACGGCCAAATCAGGAGAAAGTGCGTCTCGCTTTCACGACAATAGGCGCGCGCACCAAGAAAGCCACAAACAACGATCGAGCCGCGAAACACCTCCATCCCGGGTGAATCTCGTATCACCAAATTTAACTTGTGACTTTTTATCACAAAAGTCACTAAAAAAATGACTAGTTCTTTAGTAATATGGGACAAGAATGTTTTAAGATGTCGATTTACATAGATGGCTATCATAAAGGTGGGATGGATAGCTTACTTGAAAAGGTGCATATACGCTAGAGGGTATTTTCTTCATTCCAGAAACCATTCGCGGTATCATGCACGAATCAAGAATAAAATCAGAAAGGAGATGACAACTTGGCCTATCGTACACGGATGACCCTACTGATCCTGCTCGATTCGATTATTGTGTCGTTTGCGATCTTTGTGGCGGCATGGATTGTTTATCCAACGCTTGACATATTGGATATGCCTGCACTGATCATCAGCGCGGTTGCCCTATTAATCTTTCATCATGTCTTTGCATTTGTTTATAAGTTATATAACAAAGTATGGGCCTATGCCAGTGTCGGCGAGTTAAAAGCGATTGTTAAAGCAATTACGCTCTCTATTGTATCAGCAGGAATCGTGCAATATTTAGTAAATGATTTTCAAATTTATAAAAGAGCGTTGATTGTGACATGGTTGTTGCACATTATTTTAATCGGTGGGTCGCGATTTATGTGGCGCGTTTTCCGCGATAGATACATAGCAACGAATACGAATAAGAAGCGAACGTTGATTGTTGGTGCCGGATCAGCGGGTGCGATGATTGCCCGTCAGTTAAAAAATGACCAGAACAATGCGGAATTATTGCCGGTTGCGTTTGTTGATGATGATCCGTCCAAGCAAAAAATGCAATTATTTAATCTGCCAGTTGCCGGTGTTGTAAAAGATATTCAGCGACTCGTAAAAGATATGGCGATCGAACATATTGTAATCGCAATTCCATCGTTACATAATGGCGCACTCGAGACAATTGTGGTTGAATGTAATAAAACCAATGCCAAGGTGCAAATGATCCCGAAAATTGAGGATTTAATGACAGGAAAAGTGTCGGTTAGCCATCTGAAAAATGTCGAGGTTGAGGATTTATTGGGTCGCGAGCCAGTCAAGCTTGATATTGATGCGATCTCGGAATATGTTACCGGCAATATGGTCATGGTCACTGGAGCGGGTGGATCGATTGGGTCGGAAATTTGCCGTCAGTTGATGCGGTTTAGTCCTGGTAAAATCCTGCTTGTGGGTCATGGAGAATTCAGCATTTATTCGATTGATATGGAACTAAGAGAAATCCACGGGGAGACCGAAACCGAGATTGTCCCGATTATTGGTGATGTTCAGGACCGCCAGCGCATCTTTGACATTGTTGAAGCTCATCAGCCAACGTTTATCTACCATGCTGCAGCCCATAAGCATGTACCGATGATGGAATATAATCCACATGAAGCGGTGAAAAACAATGTCATCGGCACGAAAAATGTCGCAGAAGCAGCTGATACATTTGGCATCCAAACATTTGTGATGGTATCGACCGATAAAGCCGTCAACCCGACTAATGTCATGGGGGCAACGAAGCGGGTCGCAGAAATGGTTGTTCAGGATATGGCGATCCGAAGCAAGACGAAATTTGTTGCCGTCCGCTTTGGCAATGTACTCGGCAGCCGTGGCAGTGTAATCCCATTGTTTAAAAAACAAATTGAACACGGTGGACCAATAACAGTGACGCATCCAGACATCACCCGGTACTTTATGACCATTCCTGAAGCCTCCCGATTGGTGATTCAAGCGGGAACACTGGCAAAGGGTGGCGAAATCTTTGTCCTGGATATGGGCGAACCGGTGAAAATCGTTGATTTAGCACGGAATTTGATCAAACTATCCGGATACACTGAAGAAGAAATTCCGATCAAGTTCACAGGCATTCGTCCTGGTGAGAAGATGTATGAGGAACTGCTTAGCGACAAGGACGTTCATCCTGGGGAAGTGTATGAGAAGATTTATGTGGGACGGACAAGTGCCGTGGACGCCAGACTTTTTCGATCATTCATTGAACAGTTTGAAGCATACCCAGCTGTTGATCTGAAAGAGGAATTGTTACGGATTGCGCATACGAAACACACGTTAATGGCAGTTCATGAATCTTATTAAATAAATCGAATGATATTTAGCACAAGGTTATATGATAAATAGAATGATATAAATAACGGAATTTCTATCCATGGGGGTTATCGTATTGAAAACAGTGAAAAAGGCAATTATACCAGCTGCGGGCCTTGGAACGAGGTTCCTGCCCGCAACTAAAGCAATGCCAAAAGAAATGTTACCCATTGTTGATAAGCCAACGATTCAATATATTGTAGAGGAAGCAATGGCATCGGGAATCGAGGATATTATCATTGTCACGGGTAAAGGCAAACGTGCGATTGAAGATCATTTCGATAATAACTTCGAGTTAGAAGATAATCTGATGAAAAAGGAAAAGTTTGATCTACTGGAAAAAGTCAAGCAACCGTCAAAAGTGGATATTCATTATATTCGGCAAAAAGAGCCAAAAGGATTAGGTCATGCAGTGTGGTGCGCCCGGAAGTTTATTGGCGATGAGCCATTTGCCGTTTTATTGGGTGATGATATTGTTCAGGCAGAAACACCTTGTCTGAAACAGCTCATTCAACAGTTTGAAGAAACCCAAAGCTCCGTGGTCGGCGTACAACAGGTACCAGCGGAGGAAACCCATCGTTACGGCATTGTTGATCCAAGTACGGTTGAAGGTCGACGTTATCAAGTCAATCACTTTGTGGAAAAGCCAAAACAAGGAACTGCGCCTTCCAATTTGGCAATCATGGGTCGTTACATATTGACACCGGAAATATTCGAATTCCTGGATAAGCAGGAAACGGGTGCTGGTGGCGAGATCCAGTTGACCGATGCGATCCAGTATTTGAATCAGCTGCAAAATGTATTTGCATATGACTTTGAGGGCAAGCGGTATGATGTTGGCGAGAAGTTGGGGTTTGTGATGACGACACTGGATTTGGCGTTGGAGAATGAGGAGATTCGGGATGAGTTGTACGCATATTTGAAACAGAAAGTAGAAGAAAGTGCCACTATGTCCTAGTGATAGAAAAAGGCTGGAGCGTGAATCGTATGATCTACTTAAAATTTAAAAGACTGATAGATTTCGTTCTTTCTCTGTTAGCCTTAATCATATTATCACCCATTTTTTTGATTCTCATTTTGGCGATTAAGCTCGATTCAAAAGGTCCGGTTCTATTTAGACAAAAGCGAATAGGCATTCATAAACATTACTTTCATATCTTAAAATTTCGTACCATGAGAATTGATACGCCGAAAGATACGCCAACACATCTTCTGAAAGACCCGGATCAATATATAACAAAAATGGGGAAATTCCTGAGGAAAACATCACTCGATGAGCTGCCACAGATTTGGAATATCTTTGTCGGACAAATGAGTATTATTGGCCCACGTCCAGCACTCTGGAATCAATATGATTTAACTGAAGAAAGAGATAAATATGGTGCCAACGATGTCAAACCTGGTCTAACCGGCTAGGCGCAGATTAATGGACGGGATGAACTCCCTATTGAGGTGAAAGCAAAGTTGGATGGAGAGTATGTAGAACGAATGAGTTTTGGCTTTGATGTGAAATGCTTTGTGGGTACGTTAATTAGCGTTATGAAGCATGATGGTGTTGTTGAAGGTGGAACCGGAACAACGGCAAAGAAGGAAGTTGCGAGTGATAAGGAGACGGACTCGGAATGAAAAAGATTCTTATCACTGGTGTGAATAGTTATGTGGGTAATTCCTTTGAGAAATGGGTCTCGGATTATCCTGAACAATATAGTGTGGACAAAATTAGCTTGCGGGATGGATCTTGGAAGGAGAAGGACTTTTCTGGTTATGATGTCGTATTGCACGTGGCGGGAATTGCGCATCAAAAGGAAACAAAAGAAAATGCACATTTTTATTATAAGGTTAACCGTGACTTAGCATTTGAGGTTGCACAAAAAGCTAAGGGCGAAGGTGTTAAGCAATTTATCTTTTTGAGCTCGATGAGTGTTTATGGAATGGATAAGGGAGTTATTCATAAGTACACTCCTGCTAATCCCAAAAGTAATTATGGAAAGTCAAAACTGCAGGCGGAAGGGCTAATAAAGTCTTTAGATGATGATTATTTTAGAATTGCTATTTTGCGTCCGCCGATGATTTATGGTAAAGGGTGTAAAGGGAATTACCAACGCTTAGCAAAACTAGCGATGAAATCACCTCTTTTTCCGGACGTTAATAATAAACGAAGTATGATTTATATAGATAATTTAAGTGAGCTTATTAGGTTGTTAATTGATGGCTTTGAGGAAGGAATATATTTCCCGCAAAATGAGGAGTATGTGTGCACCTCTGATATGGTAAGAACAATAGCTGAAACACATGGGTGTAATATCAGATTAACAAAATTGTTTAACTATCCGATAAGGTTATTCAGATTTAGTATTATAGATAAGGTTTTTGGGGACTTGGTTTATGAAAAAACCCTCTCAACTAATAAAAATAAACCGAAAATAGATTTTATAGGTTTTGAAGAATCGATTAAAATGACGGAGGGTTGGCATGAAAAAAATAGTAATACTCTCTAACCATCACGCTTATACATATAATTTTCGTAGGGAGATTATTGAAAGACTTTTAGATGAGGGGTATAAAGTTTGTCTAGTGCTTCCGTATGGTCCTAAGGTTGAACTTTTGAAAGAAATGGGTTGTGAATTTATAAATTTACCTTTGGACAGACGGGGAATGAATCCAATAAAGGATTTGAAGTTGTTATTTGGCTATTACAAAATTATTAAAAGGATTAAACCTGATGCCGTTTTGTCGTATACGGTAAAACCAAATATTTATGGTGGCTTGGTATGCAGATTTCAGAATGTCTCCTTCTTTCCTAATGTGACGGGACTTGGGACGGCGGTTGAGAATGAAAGTCTAATCCAAAAAATCCTTTTACAAATGTATCGAGTTGCTTATAAAAAAGCTAGTTGTATATTCTTTCAAAATGAAGAGAACAAACAATTCTTTAAAGATAAAAATATTAAAATAAAGAAATCCAAGATTATCCCAGGATCGGGTGTAAACACACAACATTTTTCTTTACTACCCTATCCTTCTGATAATAAAATACATTTTATGTTCATCTCCAGAATTATGAAAGAAAAAGGAATCGATCAATATTTAGATGCGGCAAAGTATATAAGAAATAAATATCCAAACACGGTTTTCCATGTTTTGGGTTACTGTGAGCAAAATTATGAGGATAAGCTAAATGAACTGCAATCTGAAGGAATTATTAAATATCACGGCATGCAGGATGATGTAAGAGAATTTCATAAAATATCCTATTGTACCGTTCACCCTACCTACTATCCTGAGGGTATGTCCAATGTATTATTGGAAAGTGCTGCTAGTGGACGTCCTATTATTACAACAAATAGAAGCGGATGTAGGGAAATTGTTGACGATGGTGTTAATGGGTATGTTGTAGAACAAGAAAACAGTAAGGATCTCATAGATAAAATTGAGATGTTTTTAGGTCATTCTCATAAAAAGAAGATAGAAATGGGTTTATCCGGTAGAAAAAAAAGTTGAAAAAGAGTTCGATCGACAGTTGGTGGTTAAAGCTTACCTGGATGAGATAGATAAATTCCTATAGCCAAAATTTATGGTGATTGAATAAATATGGGTTACAAAGTTTTATGATGGGGCTGAACTGAAATGTTACAAACAAAGAAAACATACATGAGTAAGATAGAAAGATATTCATTTTTAGACAAACTAATCTTATTTTTGTATTCATTATATTTTATTCTTACACCATTCTATTTTTGGAAAAGCGGATATCCACAGTTTGCAGATTTTATTTTTGCGACATTAGTTCTTATTGTATTTGATTACTAGGAAATTCAATGTAAAGCTTTTTTATGGAACAAAAAGGATTATGAGTGTAGGTTTAATTTTTGTGGTTTATGTCCTTACTATAAACTTTATATGGGTTTTATTATTGCAAAGCACAGATACATTTTTGTTAACATCTATTTATTGGTACTGTCAATAAGTTTGTGTAAATTAATAGAGTATCCTCGGAATTGGGATTTGTTTTCTGA
>NZ_JBFNXI010000015.1:0-63502 GCF_040812445.1 Lentibacillus sp. L22
CTGTTTCACCGCTTGTTGCAGTTTCTTTCGCTTGTGACTTCTGCTTCCATACAAGCGGCTGCTGAAGACAGTAATAATGGAAAGCATATCCTCGACTAACTCCTGCTCATATGTTTTATCCTCTGTATGGTTGACGATTTCAATTTTCACATGATGGAAGGCACATATTTGTTCCAACAATTCATACCCAAAACGTAGTAACCTATCCTTGTAGTTGACGACAACTTTCTCCACCTGATTGCTTTGCGCCAGCCGGATTAATTCCTTTAGCCCCTTCTTATCGTCATTCAAACCACTTCCCAGATCTTTTATAATACGAAACTGATATCCATTTGCCGAACAATACTGCGAAACGGTATGGACCTGCCTTTTTAACTCTTCCTTTTGGTCCGATGATGATACACGGCAATACCCAATAACAATTTTGTCTTGAAGTGGTTTCAGATCATGCTTGATAGCACTAAGGTCTTCTACAGCATATCTTCTATGGCCACCGGTGGTTCGAGAGGATGTTATCTTCCCCTCTTTTTCCCACCTTCTTAATGTAGTGGGATGAACACCAAGTATGCTGGATGCTTCATCGATGGTATACATGTTAGCGATCCTCCTCATTTTATTTCTACTTACAAGGTTCGACATAAAATGCAAGAATCCTGCTAAAAAGTAATTAATTTTAAATAATTTAGATTAAACTGTTTTGGAACCCCAATTACGACGTATACCCCAGCTTTATTAACAACTTTGCCGATTTGTTCCGTCTCAGGTCCCGGAACCGTTATGGAGTTCGTCCAATACCTGGCAAAATCCTTTCTTCCTTCATCTGACCTGCTTCCTACTACCGCACCAAATGACATCCCACGTGGATAAGCTGGTATAAATGCTTCAGGGAAAACAATAATTTTTGCATGGTTCATAGCAGCCTCTTCTATTAATCTGATTGTTTTTTTGATACCTTTTTCCTTGTCCATTACTTCTGATCCAGCTTGTACGACTGCAACTTTGTAATTGTTTATTTTCATCAAAGGTTCATCCCTTTCTACAATTGTAACTTGGATTAGTCACTTAATGATTTCTATAGAACAGTTGAAATTCCCTTCCTTCATATATAGTAATTTTGCGAAGTATCAATTCATTGTTTTTGGATCATGACTGACTACATACCGTTTAGACCTGGTTTTGTGTTGTCTCCATCCAGGGTACTGCCAGCAAAAGGTTGAAAACATACGTTAAGGATCTATTCAAACACCATGAAATAGGCTCTTACATCAGTAACAACCACCTAAAAGGATCATATTGTGTTAAAGAGAGAAAAAGTTTTCATATGCAGAAGACAGCAATTGACTCTCTTGTTGCCAATTTACCAATAATTAATAAATATAAAGGGGAGGTACACATGCAGTACTATCAAAACGATTTGCAACAATTAGGAATGGATAATTATCATGTTAGTGAATTAGTTCCTATGGATCATATGAATCAAAATCAGGTTCAGGTTGACAGCAGGCTTTGTGGCGGTTGTGGTCGTTGCGGCGGTTGTGGCCGTTGTGGCGGTTGTTTTCGCTGTGGTGGTTTCCGCTGTGGCGGCTGCTTTGGCTGTTTTGGTTGCTTTGGATTTTTTATTTAGGTCAAAGAAAAAATGTTAGTTTTATAAAATGTCCCCCTGATAGCCAATGCAGGGGGATTTCTCTTCCTTTTAACCCTGTCTAGCTTCAGTGCTAAGTGAGTGCTTTCACTTTTATTTTTTATCATAGTGGACAGTCACGAGTACATAAAATGATAATGAATGAAGGATTCGTAACAATTAGAAACGAGGAGGAAATAAATGTTAAAGTTGAATTCATCCACTCGTCTAAAGGTGAAGAGGGATACATTTTTTCTCCCAGACGCAAAGGGCGGTGTATATTTCCGAAATAATTCCAGTTCATTTCGCATGGAAGGAACGACAATTTATCAATGGATTGAAAAATTGATACCGATGTTTAACGGCGAAAAAACATTAGGAGAATTAACTACGGGCTTAACGCCACCGTATCGTAACAGGGTTTATGAAATTGGAGAAACGTTATACAAGAATGGCTTTGTTCGGGACGCCAGTAAAGATATCCCCCATCAATTAAATCGTTCCATACTCGAAAAATATGCTTCACAAATTGAATTTATAGAGAGTTTCGTGGATTCCGGAGCGTATCGTTTCCAAAAATATCGCCAATCTAATGTTCTTGCTGTTGGCCCGGGTCCCTTTCTCATTTCATTGGCCTCCGCGTTAATCGAATCAGGGTTGCCTAAACTAAATGCCATGAATTTGGATCCAGATGATACAAATAGGCAACGTTTGAATGAATTGGTTCAAAGTGTCAGAGAGAGGGAGCCAGATGCTGAGGTAATGGAGGTAAACTTTCAGAAAGGAAAAGGTGGAGAATTTTGGAAACAGGTTATGCAAGACTATGATTGGATTTTATACGTCTCACAGTCCGGAGATGTAAATGAATTAAGGGAACTTAACTCCGTTTGCAGAGAGGAAAAGAAGTCATTTATCCCTGCCATATGTTTACAACAAGTGGGGCTTTCCGGTCCGTTATTTCATCCGGAATCTGATGGGTGCTGGGAGTCTGCATGGCTTAGAATTCATCGATCCGTATTGCATACAGAAGAACCGTGCTCTCAGCCGTTTTCGTCAACAACGGCATCCATTTTAGCGAATGTCGCCGTGTTTGAAATGTTTAAGAATGTTACCGGAAT
Organism: Lentibacillus sp. L22; assembly: GCF_040812445.1. Classification (NCBI taxonomy): domain Bacteria; kingdom Bacillati; phylum Bacillota; class Bacilli; order Caryophanales; family Bacillaceae; genus Lentibacillus; species Lentibacillus sp. L22. Next base: position 2,740 of record NZ_JBFNXI010000015.1, read on the forward strand.
TGCTGATGCAAATCAAAGCAACCAAATTTACCTGCTTGATCTTGAAACGCTGGAAGGTGAATGGTTATCATTTATCACACATCCGTTAGTGACATCCAAAAGTTTTACGCCCAAACTTGTTGAAAATCTTGACGCAAGGCTCAACAAGGAAACGGTCAGAGATCATCAACCGAATGACCTTTTGGGATATTTCAGTCAATTAACTTCCGAGAAGACGGGAATTTTCCATACGTGGACGGAAAAAAGTTTGTCACAGCTTCCACTTGCACAGTGTTATGTTCAGGCGATTAATCCGATGTCAGAGGGCCCGGCAGAACTATTGCCAGAAGTTATCTGTGCGGACTTAACACATGAGGATGCAAGAAGAGAAGCTGGCCTGACTGGAATTGAAATGTACGTTACACAAATGATCGATTCCACGGAGTTCAAAAAAGGGAATCATCAGGTTGGCACAAACATAACTGAGGACGGTATTGGCGTCGGGGCGGGGGAAACCATTGAAGAGGCTATTTGCCGGGGACTGCAAGCTTATTTGAATGAAGCATTGGCAAAAAAAAACAGTGACCAACTGAATACGATTAATATGCCGGTAGAATTAATGAAAGATAGGCGATGCAAATATTATTATAATGCTCTGACTAGCTTAAACGGTTCACCGGCAATCGGTTTGAAAGAGAACTTGTTAGGCTTTCCCGTGATAGGGGTTAAATCAAATGGACGCTGGTATTCCAGTGTGGGTTTAAATACTACATTAGGCATGCGGCATGCATTGAAACAAGCGATTTTGGATACCCGCGGTCCTATGGATTCCATGATGAGAAAAGAAACGGATCCAGTAGTTTTTAGTAATAAAACGGAAACCAGACTTGAAATCCCCTCTTGTGATGAAGTGACACAATTGCAGTTATTACAATCCGCTATTCAGACTTTAAGACAAAACAGCAAACGGTTATTCGTTTATGATCTTACATTCGAACCTTTTATGAAACAGGAAATGGCCGGGGTGTTTGGTGTGCAGATACAGGAGGATGAGTCCTAATGGCTACTCATATTCTAATTAGCGGACACGGTTTATTAGCAAACTTTGTATACGATCAATTGTCCCATAGTTATTCCGTCAAGCGTCAAAACATTTTAGATGACGTTCCCGAAGACACAAAACTAGCTCTTGTGCTGCATGATGCCTGGTATCCATCTATTCATCAAAAAGCGGATGAAAGTTTCAGAACTGCACGTATCCCGTGGTTTCGAGGATTTGCATCGTTTGGGGAAGGAATCATCGGTCCATTCGTACGACCTGATTCACCGGGATGTTCTCGCTGCGCGGACATGCGCCGTATAATAGCTGGAGCTGATAGTCAGGAAATGTGGGAGTTTCAGATGAGAATGGCAGCAGAAGCAAGTCCGCGGCAAGATGTATGGGCATCACGAATGGGACTATCGCATATGGCAAATTTAATATGCAACGAAGTACAGAGGATTCTTCAAGGAATACCAAGCAATTTGGAAGAAAGGATTTTCATTACGAACCTGAAAACATTAACAAACTCCAGTCACTATTTCTTGCCCGACCCATCATGCCAAATATGCAGTCGTTTGCCTGATGATACAGCTGAACGAGCTCGAATCAAGTTGACATCTCGTCTGAAAACAAGCGGGAATGGTTATCGCTGCCGTTCGATAGATGAATTAAAAGCAGTTTTAGCCAGAGATTATCTTGATGAACGTACTGGTATTATGAATGGGAAAGTACAAGATTTAACGTTGCCTTTTGCGGATGTGATAGTCAACTTGCCTTTGTTTGGAGCAGATGAAGGAGTAGCAGGAAGGTCTAATTCTTATGAGATGAGTGAGCAAACTGCCATTTTGGAAGGTTTAGAGAGATATTGTGGAATCAGGCCTCGTGGAAAGCGGACAGTAGTACGTAATAGTTATCGTCAACTAGAGAATAACGCGATAAATCCTATACGAGTAGGTTTACATGAAAAGGAGCAATATGAAAAGTCAGAATTTCCCTTTAAACCGTTTCATCCTGATCGGCCAATGAATTGGGTCTGGGGCTATTCGTTTTTATCTGAACGCCCTATTTTGGTTCCAGAATTACTTGCTTATTACAGTTTGGGCTACAGCGAAGGATTGGTTTATGAAACTTCAAATGGATGTGCGCTGGGCGGAAGTTTAGAAGAAGCTATTTTTCATGGCATTATGGAGGTTGTTGAACGGGACGCCTTCTTGTTAACGTGGTATGCTTACCTTCCTCTTCCGCGTCTTAATCTTCGTTCTGCAGATGACAAAGAACTGCAGTTAATGGTCGACAGGTTATATGAAGTGACCGGATATGACCTTTATTTTTATAATTCAACGATGGAACATGGGATTCCGAGCGTTTTTGGTGTGGCAAAAAACAGAGAATCAAAGGGATTAAACCTCATTTGCGCAGCCGCAGCTAACCCTGATCCTATTAGTGCTGTAAAAAGCACGATCTATGAACTTGCAGGAACGATGGCCAGACAAGACGAAAAGCTTGAGGAAAACCGACAGAAATATGAAGCCATGCTACGGGATCCGTTTGCCGTGCATACGATGGAAGACCATGGCCTGCTTTACGGTCTGCCAGAAGCAGAGGAACGATTGCATTTCTTATTGGATGACCATCGTCCATTACGTACATTTTCCGAGGAATTTAAGCAGCCACATGCAAATATTGATTTGAAGGATGATCTTCAAGATATTCTTCAGAAATTCCGACAGTTAAACCTTGAGGTCATTGTAGTTGATCAAACAACACCTATCACGAAACGAAATGGGTTATACTGTGTAAAAGTATTGATTCCCGGAATGTTACCGATGACATTTGGACATCATCTTACCCGGGTGAAAGGGCTGAAGAGAGTACTTACGGTACCGATGGAACTAGGATTTACAAAGGCACCACTAACGTATGATCAGTTAAATCCAAATCCCCATCCGTTCCCATAATGGTAGAATAAGGAGGCTTAGGATGGATCCAGAAACGTTTCTACACGATCTGCATTTTGACACAGAAAAAGTCACTCCGCCGGATTGGCAAGTGGATTGGGAAGATGCACCGCTCCCCTATAAATTGTATCGCCGCTTACCAGTGGTTCCACTTTCCGCAGATGTGCCTTTAACACTTGGTAAAAGGGAAGCACATGTAAAGCCGAGCTTGGTGGAGCTTGGTCATTTCTTATGGTATGTTTATGGGCTCACTCAATACGCTCAATCCGCTTTAAACAGTGGAATGAATGAAAAAGATGTGAGCTTTATCCAATCGACTCGCAGGTTTGTTCCTTCAGGAGGGGCACTTTATCCCAATGAAATATATGTATATATAAATATTGAAAAAGCTCCACAAGGCATTTACCATTATGATGTGGCGCATCACCGCCTAGTATTGGTGCGAGAAGGAGATTATGATTTCTACTTAGCCAGAAGTCTTAAAAATGGTAATGATATTTCCAGTTGTTTTTGCACAATCTTTATTTCAACAGTTTTTTGGAAAAACTTTTATAAATATAACAACTTTTCTTATAGGCTCCAAGGGCTTGATGCAGGTGTATTAATTGGGCAAGCGTTAGAAGTGGCCAATCAGATGAGATTCTCTTCACGAGTATGCTACCAATTTCTTGATCGGGCGGTCAATCATTTACTTGGATTGTCCGAACAGGATGAAAGTGTATATGCGGCTATTTCATTATCTACTGATGATTCTATCCATTATGTTGACAAAGAAACAAACAGAAAAGAAACTGCTTCAGCCACTCAATTATGCCGGGAATTGCCACTTTTAAATCATATTTCCTATAACCGTTCAAAAAGAGTCATTCCTTACCCGATGCTGGAAAAAATTAATGAAATATCGATGTTTGAAACAACGAGGTCATTTGTGAAGCTGAAAAATAAGCATAGTGCGGAACATTCGTTAGATGCGGAAATGATCTTGCTTCCGTTTATGGAAGGCTTTTCGTACAATCTCGCATCTATTTGTAGGGAGAGACATTCACCTGATATCGACTTTATGATCGGAAAAGTGAGCCAAACGCAACTATCTACTTTGTTAAGGGAGACATTCTCTTTCTCCTATCAGAATGACCTCGACGAAACATATGGGAATATTGAGAGTCGTATGTCTTTGTATGGTAGCTTATGTAATGTAGAAGGGATCCCAAATGGTACCTGCTTATATGAAAGTAACACCCATGCCCTTCGAATGATAAACAAAGGGGATTACCGAGAGCTATTACAAAATGGATTAACAATGCCCAATGTGAATCTGTATCAGGTTCCACTTTGTCTACATGTCGTTGGGGAAAAAGATTATCTCAAAGAGGAATTGGGATATAGGGGATATCGCATCCAACAGATGGAGGCGGGCATTCTCGTACAACGACTGCTTTTAATTTCGTGTGCTTTAGGAATGGGAGGGCATCCATTACTAGGATTTGATGTGAACAACTGTGATCAGCTTTACAGGATTGATTCTAAAGGAAAAACCTGCTTGATCCAAATTCCGGTTGGACCATACCGTCCTCGTGCTTGGTTAAAAGGGAGTTTGCAAAGCTAGGGGAGACTGGGGTAGAATAGAATTTTGTTTTCTAAACCATGTATACCCCCTTTTGAAAATCCAAACTTCCTGAAAAGATAGAACGTATGAAGCATGAAGCCCCACACAACGGCGGGGCTTCTCATTATTTGGTGATTAGCAAATCATCAAATCAGCATGTAAAACTAAAAACACTGGCCGTTATTCGTGTAGTAGTCGCTATTAGCCATTAGCCCGTCTCTGCTGATTTAGAATGCTGTTTTGGGATAGGTTGTTTTGAGCCTCCCTGTAATCTTAAAAAGTAGAAGATACCCACTATAATTAAAACACCGCCAACCATTTCTACTGGTGTCAGCATCTCATTTAAAAGGATAATTGCTAAAACTGAAGCACCGACCGGTTCTCCCAGCGTGCTCATAGATACTGTTGTCGTATTAACATAGTTTAGTAACAAATTAAAAATAATATGTGCGCCCGTTGGGAAAATAGCGAGCATTAAAAAGACTAGCCAATCATTTGCACTATAGCCAGTAAATTGTATTCCACCAATAAGATTAAATACAGCAACGGTGAAACCAGCCACTAAAAAAACTAAAAAGCTGTATACCCAGTGATTAATTGACTTTACATTTCGTTGGCCGATCATTAAATAAAGCACAACAGATACAACAGCAAGAAAGGATAAAATATTTCCTAATAAAACGCCGCTTCCACTGCCTAAATTTCCTCCGCCAACAATAACAACACCTATAAAAGCAATCCCCATCGCTACCACTGTACGTATATCTAATTTTTCTTTAAAGAAAATCAGACCGCCAACTAAAGCAATTGCAGGCTGCAGCGCTAAAATTAAAGTAGAGCTTGCCACTGTCGTATGATTTAATGACTCAAACCACAATCCAAAATGACCTGCCAGAAAAATTCCGGCAAATACAATGGCTATCCACTCTTTTCTGTTTATTTTTAAAAATGATTTTCGATATTTAAAAACCATAGGAAAAATTAATACACATGCTAAAAACATCCGATACATCACCATAATGGTAGAAGGTGCATCGGACAATTTCACAAGTATTGCTGATAAGGATATGCAGATAATTGTGATAACTAATAGCAGGTTAATGGTTCCTTGTTTCAATTATTATCCCCTCCCCAGAGATTGAATTCTGTTTTGTTAAGAAGAGGTTCAAGCGTTTCTATTCCTAAATACCTCTTACATGAATAATATTTATAAAATCATTACCGGCTAATAATAGCATGCCGAATACATTTTTTACAACTATTCAACTCATGAGGATATGTACATATTTCTCGTTAAGGGAGTACACTAATAAAACCAGGAACGGTTCACAAAATGTTACCCGATATCACTTAACTAGCAGCCTCCAGCTAAAGTAATTGCACCGTTTTTACGGGAAGTGTGCAAGGGAACATGCATGATGGAAAAACGTTGGAGCCAACATTAAAAATATTCAAGGAGGAACATTCGAAAATAGCGGAGCAGCTGAACTGTATCCTAGCTGACGGAGTTTATCAAAACACCGGGTAATCAGGAAATAACAAAGGAAATACTGCAAGCAAAATTAGTGACACCAATTAATCCGCGAAATCATAAAGATCAACCAAGTGATGCGCAGGGAATTGAAAAAATCGATCGGTATGGCACGCCGGTTTGCATTAGTGATCACCAAATGGAATTGAGGGGATCCGGCCGGAAAAAAGAACGATATATTTTCACGTGTCCGGTTTTCCCTTCAAACGCCAAACAGGAAGATCTTACCTGTCCCCTTGCGAATCACATACGTAGAAATTCATGTAACTTTATTCAGACAACACCATTTTCAAATCAATGATACAGCCATCTAAAATGCCTACTTCTACCTCTTCCTGATCTGAATATAAATCCGGTCGGCCGTAGCGCCTGTTTTCTTGAAGCATAAACACACTAACAATTTTTTCCTTCGGTTCAACAATCCAATATTCCTTCACACCTGCTTGTTCATATTTATTAAATTTCATTATTTTATCACGTCTGGCTGTAGACGGAGAAATAATCTCCACAAGCATATCCGGTGTCCCTTTACACCCTGCATCATCCAATTTAGATGTGTCGCAAACAATCGTAATGTCCGGTTCAAAAATATTTTCCGCGTTTTCTACATCCTCGGATTGTTCGCCAATGTCCAATACGACATGGAAAGGTGCAGGATAGACCTCACAGTCTTTTCCAACTAAGAAATTGGCAAGTTGACGATGTAATTCCGACAGCACCTTTTGATGAGTTCTTGATGGTGCTGTAAGTAAATAGGGGGTACCATCAATAATCTCCGTTCTTGTATCCTCTGGCCACGACAAATAATCAGCATACGTATATTTTCGATCCTTTTTGGGTAATGTCACCTTTAATCAACTCCAGTTATCGTTATGGTAACAATGGTTTGATTATATTCTAGCATAATCCAATCAACATAGTACTCATTCCGCGTGTATTAGTGTTATTATTAGGATACAGTTTATTGACTTCGTTTATAATATCGGCTTTAATCGGTGTCTCTAAATGATATTACACACAGTTATTCAAAATCTTTACTTAAAATGTCAACGCGCTCTTCAAAAGATACTTCGCGGTGAATTTCATGTAACATCCATACATACCCGTAACTATCAGAAAACATGGCGTTTGAAATGCCCATTTCCTCCATTCTTGTGACAGGCTGAATTTCTGTTGCATGAGCGGCCATTGCTTTTTCATATGTTTCTTGAATGTTTGGAACCACGACATTGAACCAAAATGATTGCGTCTCCCCTTCTTTCGGAGCAAATAATTGATATTCAGGATTTTCATCAAGCATATGAAAACGCGTACCGTAAATTGTGAATACTGCTTCATTATTCCCTGTTTTAAAATTTGTTTCTTCTACTACTTCTACATCAAAAATAGACTTGTACTGCGCCAAAGCGGTTTTGCTATCTTTTACAACAAAATCAAATTCCACTCCGTTAATCATTTGACACTCTCCTATTCACAGCTTTTTAATTAATTAAACATATGGAACAACCATTGCAGGACACATGTTAACACACTTTAAGTGACCTCTGAAATCCATCCTACATTGAAAAATATCGTTCATTTCTATTTCTTCGTTTCTTGTCATCGAGATTTTTTATTGTCTCATTATATTTATCTTGATATGTTTCTTTATCTAGACTACCCTCTATACGCATATCAATCAACTTATTTTTCTTCTTCTCTAATGCTTCAATTTCTATCTCAATTTTAGAAAGCTTCTCATATGCTGTATTCAAACTGATTATTGCGGATAAATTGAGCCACTTATGCGGAGTTACGGAGTTTTGAGCCAGTCAACGCGGGAAAATGAGCCACCTTCTGCGGACTGGAGAGCCAGCACGATAAATAGAATAACCTCATGGAAACTTTCTTGGAGTTTTTAAAAGAAGTGTTGAAAGGAATTGTTTGTGCGATTAGTGCGTACCTATTCCATAAAACCTTTTTAAACAAAGAGAAAACCACCCACTGCCGTCGCAAGCGTGAAGGTGGTTTTCGCAAAAATTAAATTGTGACAACCACCGCCTGTACGGCTATGGCTGCAAAGAGAAGCGTAAACGCGCTTCTCTTTTACTATCTATATCCATTTTAACGTAAAAACATGCAAAAGTCAATGTGACTTATTCGTCAACCCGTGTTAACAACGCCACACACTCCACATGCTCCGTCATCGGAAACATATCGACCGGCTGCACTTCCTTTGTCTCATATCCACCATTTTCCAATACACGCAAATCTCTTGCCAAAGTACTAGGATTACATGACACATACACAATCCGTTTCGGCTGCATATCGATCATCGCCTTCAATAGTTCCTCATCACAGCCTTTGCGCGGCGGATCGACTACAATCACGTCCGGGTCCAGTCCTTGCATTTTCCACCAAGGCATGACTTTTTCCGCTTCTCCGACAAAAAATTCCGCATTGGTTATACCGTTCAACTTGGCATTTTTCTTGGCATCATCAATCGCCTCAGGTACTACTTCTACCCCATATACTTTCTTCGCCTGTTCGGCTAAAAATAAGGAGATGGTACCAATCCCGCAATAGGCATCAATAACGATATCCTTGGTACCAATTTGCGCGTATGCCAATGCTTTATCATATAATGTCTTGGTTTGTACCGGATTTACCTGATAAAATGATTTTGCGGAGATGGCAAATGTCAGGTCACCAATCCGATCATGAATATATTTCTCGCCCCACAGGAGTTTCGTTTTTTTGCCCATAATGACATTGGTCTGCTTATCATTCACATTTTGCATGATTGATTTCAAGTTCGGGTAGGTCTCGGTTAACTCCCTTACAAGTACGTCTTGCTTCGGCAGTTCTTCTGTCTTTGTTACCAGCACAACCATCATTTCATTCGTTGCTTGTCCTGTTCGTACCATAATATGTCGCAATACACCCGTATGTTTTTCCTCATTATACGCTGAAATACCGAGCCGATCAGCGATACTTCTGACAGACTTGACCACATCATTAATCACCACGTTATGAGTGACACATGTTTCCGTATTTTCAATAATACGATGGCTGCGTTTTTGATAAAATCCAGTAATCAGTTTGCCATCCTTTTCTCCCACTGGAATTTGCACTTTATTCCGGTAGTGCAGCGGATCATCCATGCCAATAATCGGATGGATCGGCACATGCTTCAGATGAGCAATCTTTTTCATCACGTTCTTCACCTGATTTTGCTTCATCTCCAGCTGCAATCGATAGCTCATATGTTGCAGGCCACAGCCATTACAGTGGACGTCACATACAGGTTCAACCCGATCCGGACTTTCTTTGATCAATTCCAGTAATTTGCCGAACCCGAAATTCTTATTTACTTTGATTACTTTTATTGTGGCCTTTTCCCCTGGTAACGCGTTTGGTACAAATAACGGATATCCATCAATTTTGCCCACGCCACTTCCTTCATGGGTCAAATCTTCAAATGTTAAGGTGACTGTCTCATTCTTTTTCACAGGTGCTGTCTGTTTCGCCATCGAATCTTCCTTTACATTCGTAAAAATGTATTCTCATCATACCATATCTTGTTCTCATTTAATTAAATACATTCCTTGATGCAAATACTTTTATTTAAAATATAACATTCAAAGCTCTACAATTCCATCTATCCCATGGCTCAATTAAAAAAATGACTGCGCTTCATCAGTCATTTTTCTCCGCAAATTCATCGGACACAAATAATTCAATATGCTGTTTTAAATTTCTAAACTCACCGGGTAATAACCCGCCAAATTCGCCGTCAATATTCAATTGCATTTTTTCAACGTTCTCTACTTTAATATACTTTGCCTGTGTATAAATCAAGTTCTTGTGATCCAAGTGGGCTCCCCTTAGTGCGAGTGTTGCAATATGGATAAATTCAGCCAGATTTGTCTTTTTCAAAATCAACAAATCAAAATAGCCATCATCCATTTTGGCATCCGGCGCCAACTTTTCAAAACCGCCAACTGAATTGGTATTGGATACCAAAAACAGCATAATTTCGTCTTCTAATACTTCATCATCATATTCAATCCGAACGCTTGTTGGCTTTACTGATGGAAGCATCTCCATCCCTTTCATATAATAAGCCAGCTGTCCGAGCATCGTTTTTAATTTACTTGGCACTTCATAGGTTAATTCCGTCAGCTTGCCACCACCGGCAATATTGACAAAATAACGTTCATTGACCTTACCAATATCAAGTGGCAGTGAACGATCGTTTAATATAATATCAACAGCCTTCATGATATTGCGGGGAATACCTAATGCACGGGCGAAGTCATTTGTCGTCCCTACAGGTATAATTCCAAGTTTGGGACGGTAATCCTGTTCAGCAAGCCCGTTTACAACTTCATTGACGGTTCCATCTCCCCCTGCTGCAACAACGACATCATATCCTCTGTCTACCGCTGTTTTTGCTGCCTCGATTGCGTCGCCTTCACCTGTAGTCGCATGGGCCGATGCTTCATATCCGGCTATTTCGAATCGTTCTAACACCTTTGCCAGTTCTTTTTTAAACGCTTCTCGCCCCGATGTCGGATTATAAATGATCCTGGCTCGTTTCATCGTCTCTTCCTCCTATTGCAATGACGGTTACTAGATCATGTAATGCGATTTTATTTATACATACAACCACTATCATAGACTTTTTTTCTCTATTTGAAAAGTCTAACCGCACTTTTTTGAGCTCAAAAAGGCGATAATCACCAAGAGGAAATTCTTGGTGAAATTGTTAAGAACCAAATAGTGAAGCTTCATTTCGTGGGGTTTCAGCATCTCACACGTGATTAATAAGTCGGGTATAATCCGGTAAATCCTCTTCACCATACAATAATTTTAAGAGGGCCATCCCAGAAATTAAATTCCGAGATGGCCTTCTCTTATGTTTACCGTTTATCCATTTCCTCTTTTAAAATCTTATTGACCATTGGCGGATTTGCCTGTCCTTTTGTTTGTTTCATAACTTGGCCAACCAGGAATCCTAATGCCCGATCTTTACCATTTTTGTAATCAATAATCGATTGTTCATTGGCATCCAGTATCGGCGTAATGATATCACGGAGTTGTCCCTCATCGGAAATCTGTACAAGCCCTTTCTCTTTGACAATCTTCTCGGGATCGCCACCTTTATCCACTAATTCGGCAAATACTTTTTTGGCGATTTTAGAAGAAATGGTGCCATCTTCAATTAACTGAATCATTTTACCGAGTGATTGTGGGGTAAGTGCCAAATCATGCAGCTCCTTCAGATGCTTGTTCATGTATCCGGATACTTCGCCCATTAACCAGTTGGATGCCTGTTTCACGTCAGCGCCACTTGCAACCGTTGCTTCAAAAAAGTCAGCCATTTCTTTAGAGCTGGTCAAATTCGCTGCATCGTATTCCGATAGCTCCAATTCATTGATAAACCGTGCTTTTCGCTTATCCGGAAGTTCCGGGATTTGCTGACGGATCCGCTCTTTCCATGCCTCATCAATGTATAATGGCACGAGATCTGGTTCCGGGAAGTATCGGTAGTCATCCGAGCCTTCCTTGACCCGCATTAAAATGGTTTCTTTCGTTTTTTCATCAAAACGACGGGTTTCCTGTAAAATCTCTCCACCAGAAAGTAACACTTTTTGCTGACGCTTTTCTTCAAATTCCAGCCCTTTTTGAACATAGGCGAAGGAGTTCAAGTTTTTCAACTCGGTTTTCACCCCGAATGCTTCTTGTCCAATTGGCCGGATCGACAAGTTCGCGTCACACCTTAATGAACCTTCTTCCATTTTACAATCGGAAACACCGGTATATTGAATAATGCTTTTCAATTTTTCCAAATATGCATAGGCCTCTTCCGGTGAACGCATATCAGGTTCAGACACGATTTCGATCAACGGTGTGCCTTGGCGGTTAAAGTCCACAAGTGAGTAACCATCGTCACCATGGGTTAGTTTACCGGCATCTTCCTCCAAGTGTAAGCGAGTGATACCGATCCGCTTCTTTTTCCCGCCGACTTCAATTTCCACCCAGCCATGTTCCCCAATCGGTTTATCGAACTGGGAAATCTGATAAGCTTTTGGGTTGTCCGGATAAAAGTAGTTTTTTCGGTCAAATTTCGTATCTGTCGCAATTTCGCAATTCAATGCCATTGCCGCTTTCATCGCAAAATTGACAGCTTCTTCGTTTAATACCGGCAAAACCCCAGGATAGGCCAAATCAATTGGGCTAATATTGGAATTCGGCTTGGCCCCAAAAGCATTCGGGCTGGGACTGAAAATTTTTGAGTCTGTTTTTAATTCTACGTGTACTTCGAGTCCAATGATTGTTTCAAAATTCATTTGCTCACACCCCCTAGCTCCGGACGCTTCGTATGATAATCGGTTGCTTGCTCAAAAGCATGTGCAGTTCGGTATACCGTGTTTTCATCAAAGTATTTGCCAATGATTTGCAAGCCATATGGCAATCCGTTTTCCGACATGCCACAAGGTACAGAAATCGCGGGAACACCAGCAAGGTTAACAGGAATGGTCAAAATATCGTTGGTATACATAGTCAAAGGATCATCGATATTTTCGCCAACTTTAAATGCCGGTGTTGGTGTTGTTGGTCCGATAACAACATCATAACTTTCAAATACGTGATCAAAATCTTGTTTAATTAATGTACGTACCTTTTGCGCTTTCTTATAAAATGCATCGTAATAGCCGGACGATAATGCATACGTTCCCAGCATAATCCGGCGTTTCACCTCATCACCAAAGCCTTCACTACGGGATAGTTTAAACATGTCCAGCATATCTTTGGCATTTTCCGAACGAACACCATAACGTACACCATCAAATCGTGCCAGGTTAGCAGACGCCTCGGATGAAGCAAGCAGGTAGTATGTTGCAACCGCGTATTTTGTATGTGGCAAGGAAACTTCTTCCCACTGGGCACCTAATGATTCATAGACAGCAAGCGCGTCCATTACCGATTTACGAACTTCTTCAGATACACCTTCACCAAGATATTCTTTTGGAACGGCAATCTTTAGTCCTTTTACATCACCGGTTAACCCTTCTGTAAATGCAGGCACTTCGACATTGGCACTAGTGGCATCCATTTTATCCTGACCGGAGATAACCTCTAATACCCGAGCATTATCGGCCACATTCCGGGTAATTGGGCCAATTTGGTCAAAGGAAGAAGCAAACGCTACTAAGCCAAAGCGTGATACCCGGCCATAGGTTGGTTTTAATCCAACAACCCCGCAAAAGGATGCAGGCTGGCGAATTGATCCACCTGTATCAGACCCTAAAGCATAAAAAACTTCACCAGAAGCAACCGCAGCCGCAGACCCGCCACTGGAACCACCTGGTACATAGTCGGTATTCCATGGGTTGCGTGTCGGGGTAAAACTTGAATTTTCATTCGAGGAACCCATAGCAAACTCGTCCATGTTTAATTTTCCGATCTTCACCGATTTCGCGTCATTCAATTTCTCAATGACCGTTGCATTGTATAGCGGATCGTCAAAGTTTCTCAGGAATTGACTGGCACAGGTCGTCCGCAGTGCCTTGGATACAATATTATCTTTAATCCCGGCAGGCATCCCGAACAATGGATGTTTCGCAAAATCCGGTGTTTCATTGTCTAACGCCTTTGCTTCATTACGGGCATTCTCTTCGTCCAATGTTAAAAATGCCTGTACCTGGTCATCCACTTCCGCGATTCGTTTATAGGACGTATCCACCAACTCTGTTACGGAAACTTCTTTATTATGTAATTTCACTTCCAGTTCTTTGATACTGTTATCAAACAATGACATGTCTTTCCCTCCCTACTCCAGGATCGATGGCACACGGAAATAATCACCTTTTGTATCTGGTGCGTTTTTCAGTGCATCTTCCTGGGTAATCCATTCTTTTGGTTCGTCTTTACGCAGGACATTTTTCAAATCCAGTACGTGTGTCATTGGCTCTACACCTGTCGTATCCAGTTCATTTAATTGCTCTGCATATTCCAGAATCGAGCTCAGTTGTTTCGTAAACATTTTAGCTTCTTCATCGGTTATCGCAAGTCGCGCCAGATTGGCAACATGTTTCACCTGATCCATTGAAATATCCGCCATATTTACACCTCCGATTAAGTCTCACAATACTATTGATAATAGCAGAATTAGACAGCTATTAGCAACTAATCGCGACACTGTTTGTTGTTTTTTCACATTTGAATCACGCGAATAACAACCACATTTTCTACAGTATCAATCGCTTACCCCACCTTTATCAACCGGAAAACCTAATATATCAACCAAATTATTATGTAGGAACAAAAAAAGTCCCGAAACGGGTTCCAATCCATTTCGGGAATCATCATCATAGTAATAGGGTAATAGACTAAAAACTTTGATACTTAGTGATTAAAATGAAGAGCCGTGACTGCTGATTGATAGAACACCAGGTTCTCTATCCATTGCCAGATCTGATGAATTATCTTGGGTGAACAAAAATCCTGTAGCCAATAGGGCACCCAAGGCTACTGTTGCGATAATCTTTTTCAACTTTATCCCCCCTTTAAATAATCGTAAATTGTTCATAAGCTAAATTAGCTTGCTTATAAAATTTGGTTGCTTCCTTGTACCTGCGTAACTGTTCATAATGTTTGCCCATAAGTTCTGCGTAGGTGACAAGGTTTGCATAGTCTTTATGTTTCTCCAAATATGGAATAAACTTATTAATCACTAAATCTTCAAATTCCTCCCTATCATTCTCAAGTGCATAATAATAGGTATAAGTTATATAATAAAATAATTTATACTGCTCAATATTAACAGCATTCTCCATCAAGTTCAGACTTAATTTAACACAATCCCTCGCCTTATCGTAATCATCAATATTGTAATATTCCCTAATTAAACATGTGATGGCAGCTAGTCTTTCTTCTATAGCTAATTGCTCATCATTCATTATTTTACTATAGAACTTGATTGCTTTACTTGTTTCACCTTTAGTTGAGTATAAACTTCCCAGATTTTGGTTTGTTAATTGAATCAGTTGATTATTTTCACTTAATTTTCCTAAGTGTGATGCCAAATTGTAATTCTTAATCGCTTTCTCATACATCATCAGTCGCCGATAAGAAATGCCCAACAAAATATGGCACTGTGCACATCTCATAAAATTATATTTTTTTTGGAATACATCCAATGCCTTATTTGCATATTCAATTGATTCAAGCGTATTTCGCAACTTACTATGTGTTACCGAAATCGTATACTGCAAGTCGGCAACTTCCTCTTCTGACAATTCCAGTTGGTTCAGCTTTTCTTCTGCAAGTTCATACATTCGCATCGCTTGAATAAATTCCCCTACAATTGAATTGTAGTTTCCTTTAAACTTATACCAATAAAATTGATGCAGGTTATCAAATGTGCTAAATAAATCTGCCAGACTATTCATTTGTGTCAGTGCCGTTTCGTAATCACCTAGAATAAGGAAGTAACGTATCTTATGTATCTCGAACATGACCAGATTCTCGGAATGTGTATCTTCCATTAGCTCCTCTAGTTCATTATACCGGCGAACAATTTCTTCTCTATCACTGACCTCGTACAGGCGACTGAACCACTCCTGGCATTTTTCCTTGATGGTCATTTCCTTTTCGTTATCCAGCTGTATGCCAAGACGTGAGCATAAAAGACTAATGATTTCCGGACTTGCCTCTGTTTTACCGTTTTCAATCTTGGATAAGTAGGCAAAGGATACAATTCCTTCTGCTAGCTCCGCCTGGGTCATTTCCTGTTTGATACGGTGTAATTTGATGTATGATCCTATTTCCATCTATGTACCCACCTCTCAGACCGGATTCGAAAATAAATTCATCAAGGTTTCTATATTTATATAATAGCATGAATTACCGAAAATTCATATTGGGAAAATTGAAGGGCTTTTAAGCAGATTATCGATCAAAATATATAATGACTTTCCTGAAATGGGGAAAGTTATGCAAAAATAGGACCTTCTTCTGCAATATTTTACCAAAACCGGCCTTGTTGTTATATTTTGTTTTTATATGTCTTATGCCCCGTCCTACGTTCATATTCTGTTGTTCTTTTTTGGAGTTAGGACATCTGCACCATCAAACAAAGATAATCTGTTCACATTGAAGAGGAGCTTGTGCACTTTGCATAAGCTCCTCTTCAATGTGATTTCTTCTGTCATTCTGCAATCCAGGTCGATATGTTATCGTGTTACAGAAATAACTTTACACCATTCTAATCAAAAATATGAACAGTTGGATCATCGTCCCCGGCACTGCGGTAAATCACACTTTCCACTTCATTATTGGCGGTGATTTTCACTTCTATATCATAGTAATCCGGAAACATTTCCTTGATCAGTCCATAAGCGTATTGTGTAAATCCAATGACTTCCCCTTTTCCGTAGAATTCAATCGGGATTTCCAAAGTAAGTTTTTTCAAGTCCCCATCAATATAGAAACCATCACCGATCACACCGACATAGTTGGGGAAGAAATCTTGAATTTCCTTGCCAAAATCCTCAATTAACTTGTTATCGTCAAAATACTTGTCCGCCGATTTATCGTCTGGGAATAGTACATGCTCTTCCTTGATATTGTCCCAATCATCAATGGTCGATTTCCCGGCTTTTACCGCTGTTTTGGCTACATAGTTTCCCGGAACTGGCGAACCTTCTTCTCCTTCACGATACAAAGCAATTAAAACTGGCACATCCTTTAATTCATCGATGCCACGGAGTTTCTTTAGCACCTTTTGCGCCATTTCTTCTCCTTGTTTCATCATTTCATCTTTACTAATCTTCTCGTAATGATACGGACCGCCTTCTTCTGCCTGAAACTTGTAAACCGACTTAAGGGCAAGCCCAATCGATATTCCTTCCAATTTTGCAGCATTCTTATCATTCTTGGTCAAATAATTTTGCTCCAGAATATGGGATAAATATCGTGGATGATCACGAAAATATTTTTCCCTCTCTTTTTTCCCTTTTTTATCTTTTGGATCCTTATCCGGGTTCAAGCCATCAATCAAATCGTAAACTGTTTCCTCATCCAAATACTGCCCTTCCTGGTAATAATATTTTTTCGGATCGTATACGGTTTTGGATTGTCGTCTTAATCCTTCTTCCATTTCATCTATATCCAGGCGGTTTCCCATTTGATCAAGGATAACTCCCCTGGCCGCACTTGTTTTATAAGGAAGGATCATCCGATAGGTTTCTTCTGATAATTGATAACTGGGCACAATTGATTTTTCCTTATTGGCTGTTTCATTCTTTTTTTGCACGACTTCCTCATCATCATTCATCCTTGGTGCACAGCTCGCCAATAATAATAGCGAACATAGGAGAACTACACATAATTTCTTCACCATTTCCACTCCCTGATCCTCAAACGTAAGATCCCGCACATACCATAGCATGTTCCGGGACTGCAGCCGGATATGGATCATCCTATCCGGCGGGGCTGTCTATCTCGATCATTCCAAAGCTTCTTTTAACTGTTCCTCATCCCAGATAGTCACGCCGAGTTTTTGTGCTTTGTCATATTTTGAGCCGGCATCGACTCCAGCAATCACGAAATCTGTTTTTTTACTAACACTACTGGTAACTGATCCGCCCAAATTCTCGATTAGCGTTTTAGCCTCTTGCCGGGTGTAGTTTTCCATTTTTCCCGTCAATACGAAGGTCTTTCCAGCAAAAATGGAATCACTCGTCCGTTCGGAACGTTTCACACCGGTGTATTCCATGTTAACGCCAAGTTCGCGTAATTCATTCAGGAGGTCGGTTACCTTTTGTTCGGAAAAATATTGGACAATAGAATCAGCCATTTTTTCCCCAATTTCATCAATTGCAATTAAATCTTCCATCGTAGCCTGTTGCAATTTTTCCATAGTTTCAAATTCCTCAGCCAGTGTCTTTGCTGCTTTAGCACCAACAAAGCGGATACCTAGCCCGAATAATAATCGCTCCAGTGAATTCGCTTTTGAAGCATCAATAGCTTTTAGCAAATTATCAACTGATTTTTCTCCCATACGCTCCAGGTTCAACAGTTCTTCCCGGTCCAACCTGTATATATCGGCAATTGTTTTGACTAAATTCTCCCGGAAAAGCTGCTGGATTACTTTTTCACCCAACCCATCGATATTCATTGCATTGCGGGAGACAAAATGGATCAGTCCCTCTTTTAACTGGGCCGGACAATTAGGATTGATGCAACGGAGTGCTACTTCTTCCTCCAACCGTACCAGTTCATTACCACATGCCGGGCATTCAGTTGGCATGTGAAATTCCTGTTCTTCCCCTGTCCGTTTTTCCTCGACAACACGGACAACTTCCGGAATAATATCACCGGCCTTTTTAATAATAACCTTATCGCCAATCCGAATATCTTTGGCCCGAATGAGGTCTTCATTATGCAGTGATGCCCGTTTTACCGTTGTACCAGCAACCCTTACCGCATCCAAAACAGCGGTTGGGGTGACAACACCAGTACGGCCGACACTTAGTTCAATATCCCTTAATGTAGTAAGCACCTCTTCAGCAGGAAATTTATAAGCAATCGCCCAGCGTGGATTTTTTGCCGTATAGCCCAGTTCTTCTTGTTGGTCTAAATTATCTACCTTGATAACAATCCCGTCAATTTCATAGCTTAAATTCGGACGTTCTTTCGTCCAATATTCCACATACTCCAGCACCTCGTCAATCGTTTGGCATTTGCGCCATTCGGGATTTGTTTTTAATCCCAGTTTCTGCAAATACTCCAGCCGTTCGCTATGACTTTCGATAGTTCCTGCCTGCCATTCGCCAACACCATATAAGAAGATATCCAGATTACGGCTTGCAGCAATTTTAGGATCGAGCTGCCGAAGTGATCCTGCCGCAGCATTACGGGGATTGGCAAACGGTTCTTCGCCATTTTCTTCTCGCTGTTTATTTAACGCCAGAAAAGATTTGTGTGGCATAAAGACTTCGCCACGCACTTCAATCGTTTCTGTATCTTTTATTGTTAATGGAATACTGCGCACCGTTCGCAAATTGGACGTGATATCCTCACCGGTTGTCCCATCTCCACGAGTCGCTCCACGGGTGAATTTGCCATTTTCATACAACAGGGAAACGGCCAGCCCATCAATTTTCAGTTCACAAACGTAGCTGATTGGCTGATCGCATCCTTCACGGGCACGGCGGTCAAAGTCACGCAAATCATTGACATTAAAGGCATTTCCCAGGCTTAGCATCGGGACATTATGCCGGACTTTTCGAAAAGCATCCAGCGGTTCCCCGCCAACACGCTGGGTCGGGGAGTCGGATGTAATCAGCTCCGGGAATTCAGCCTCTATTTTTTGTAACTCTTGCAGCTTTTGATCGTACTCCGAGTCAGGAACGCTTGGTTTATCCAGAACATAATATTCATAACTGTATTGATTTAATAATTCTTTCAGGGCAGTTATTTTTTCCTGAGCCTGCTCTTTATTCATCGACAAAACACCTTTCTACTGCTTCGTAATGGGTGCAAATTTTGCTAATAATCGTTTGATTCCTGTTGGTGCTGGAAACGCAATATCCAGTTCCATGGAATCACCTTCTCCTTCTACCTTGACGACCGTACCGACACCCCATTTTTTGTGCATTGCTTTGTCACCAGGCTTCCACGTTTGACTTTGTGCACCAGTAGTCTCTTGCATTTTTTGAGCCTTCCGTTTCAATGGTTGACTAACAGCCGCTTTTTCCTGTTTTGCAATACTGCCAAACATGGTTTGATGGACCTCTTCCATTCCGTCAATTAGTTCTTCCGGGATTTCATTGATAAACCGGCTGATTGGATTCATATTGGTTCTGCCATATAATGTGCGCATTTTTGCGTGCGTTAAATACAGTTCTTTTTCCGCGCGGGTAATACCCACATAGGCAAGACGACGCTCCTCTTCCATTTCATTATCATCGAACAGAGAACGGCTATGCGGAAAGACATTTTCTTCCATACCAATTAAAAAGACAACCGGAAATTCCAATCCTTTCGCTGCATGTAATGTCATAAGGGTGATTTTTTCTTCCTGGTCAGCGTCATCATCGTCAACCCGGTCAATATCAGCGATTAAAGCAAGATCTGTCAAAAAGGCGACAAGTGTCTTATCTTCACTGCTTGCTTCAAAGTCCTTCGTTACCGTCATGAATTCTTCCAAGTTTTCCAGGCGGCTTTGTGACTCAAGGGTGTTTTCGTTTTTTAACATGGTTTCATAGCCTGTCCGTTCCAACACAGCCTCTACCATATCGGTTGCAGTTAGAAATTCCTGTTGTTGTGATAATGTACGGATCAATGTCGTAAATTCCTCCATTGCTTTTGCCGCTTTCTTGGACACACCAGTCAAAGCAATGTCTTTTACCGCTTCGTAAAAGGATAAATCATGTTCTGTTGCATAGTCACGCAGGCGATCGATGGATGTTTTGCCGATGCCCCGCTTTGGAACATTGACGACCCGTTCAAAGCTGATATCATCATCCGGATTCGTAATTAGTCGCAAATATGCAGTCAAATCTTTAATTTCTTTTCGCTCATAGAATTTTTGACCGCCGACCATTTGATAAGGAATCGTTGACTTCATCAAGGTTGCCTCAATGGCTCGCGATTGGGCGTTCGTCCGATATAAAATAGCGATATCGCTTGGTGAGTAGCCTTGTTCATTTGTAAGTTCCTGGATCTTATCGGTCACAAACAAAGCCTCTTCCTGTTCCGTAGCCCCTTGGTAATATTTGATCTGTTTGCCTTCATCATTTTCGGTCCACAAATTTTTCGGTTTACGGCCGGGATTATTGCGAATGACCTGGTTGGCTGCATCCAAAATCGATTTGGTCGATCGGTAATTTTGTTCCAGGTAAATCGTTCGTGCAGTGGGATAATCTTGTTCAAATGACAGGATGTTTTGAATATCTGCACCGCGCCATGCATAAATGGATTGATCCGAATCACCGACAACACATAGATTCTGGAACCGATTGGCCAATTGTTTCACTAAATAGTATTGGGCATGGTTGGTATCCTGATACTCATCGACATGGATATACTGAAACCTCCGTTGATAGTATTCAAGGACTTCCGGAACCCGTTTAAATAAGTGGATCGTTTGCATAATTAAATCATCAAAGTCAAGGGACTGATTTTTTTGCAATATCTTTTGATAAGCTTGATAAATTTTTGCTACCTGCCGTTCATAAAAGTTGCCAACCTTATTACTGTATGCTTCCGGTGTAACCAGTTCATTTTTCGCGGAACTAATTTGTCCCAGCATTGCCCGCGGATCAAATTTTTTCGGATCGATGTTCAAATTCTTTAGGATCTGCTTGATAACGGATAGCTGATCACTACTGTCCAGAATTGTAAAGTTGCGATTATAACCAATCCGGTCAATATCACGGCGTAAAATCCGCACACACATGGAGTGGAAGGTAGATACCCAAATTTGTTCACTTCCTGCTCCAACCAGCTTACGGACACGTTCCTTCATTTCCCTGGCAGCTTTATTGGTAAAAGTGATCGCCAGTACATTTCGTGGCGCAACATCTTTTTCATGCAATAAATAAGCAATCCGATGGGTTAACACACGGGTTTTGCCACTGCCTGCCCCAGCCATAATCAATAATGGTCCATCCGTATGCTTAACAGCCGCACGCTGCTCTTTATTTAATCCGTTTAGTAAGTCATCTGTGGTTTGACTCACACTAACACCACCTTTAAGAGGTTGTTCAAAAACACCGGTTAAAATGAAACTTCAAGATAAAGAATCTCCTACTAATTACCGCCCGTTTTTGAACACGCAATTTAATTTTTCACTGCTTTTACTGTCTTTAGCGCTTGTTTCAAGTTTGTATATATACTATTTCCGACGATTACCACATCAGCATGTTCATGCATTTTTGCAGCCTGTTCTTTGGTTTCAATGCCACCACCATAAAATAGCATTGTCTCGTTCAACTCATTTTTCACCTGTTTGACGAGCTCAGGGTCTCCGTATGTGCCACTATATTCCATATAAAAGATTGGTAAATGAAAGACATGCTCAGCCATATAAGCATAGGCAATTACATCATCTGTATCAGGCAATTCGCAACTGGTTTTGCTGAATGCTTTTGCCTGTTCGTTTAAGATGCAATATCCCTCAACGAAAATTTCATTCCAATCCATGATGTCTTTATATTGTTTAATGGCCTGATGTTGGATATCCATCATCCACTTCTTATCCGTTGCATTGAATACCATCGGAATAAAATAATAATCAAATCCAGGTGTAATAGCCTCCATATTGGAAATCTCCAATAGACAAGGAACCGTATAACGGCGTATGCGTGATAATAAATCCAGCACACCATCCAATGTAACATGATCGGTTCCGCCAACCATGATGGCATCTGTTCCTGATTCACATATTTTCTCCAAGTTTTCATTGGAAATTTCCTTCGCCGGATCCAATTTAAATATGTGCTTCCATTCCTTCATTTCATTATACAATGATTTAATCCTCCATTATCGTAATCCATTCATCTATTATAGCAAAAAATAAGGGTGAAAATTAGTGTAAAGTGATGGTTTTTAGTTGGCTGTTTGATGAAAGATTTTTTCAAACTAAGACCGCCGTTGACATAGAATTCGGGTTTGAGTGGGTTTATGTTTTATCCGTACCGTGAAAAAGAATCAAAATAATTTCTTGTTCATTTTTAACATGCCACGCATTCATGCTCCGATTCTAGTATTACGGATTAAAAAACAAAAACACGCTATAATTGGTTATAATCAACAGTAATAGTTTTTCAAAGACAGGTGACGACTATGAATGAGGGTAAAAGGATTTTAATAGTTGAAGACGATCAAGAAATTGGTAGGCTACTAAGTGTAATTTTAACAAAATCAGGCATGGTTTCGGTTCTGGCTTATTCTGGTACAGAAGGGCTGTTACAGTTGCAAAATAATACATACGATTTAATTATATTGGACTTGATGTTACCAGGAGTAAGCGGGGAAGAATTAATAAACCATGTCAGGAAAGAGAGTTACATTCCAATTATTGTAATTTCAGCCAAGATTGATATAGAAGATAAAGTACAAGTATTGAAAATGGGGGCAGACGATTATATAACCAAGCCCTTTAATCAAGAAGAGGTTGTTGGCTAGAGTTGAAGTTCAATTACGTAAATCAATTGCTAATTCATCGCGAACGGCGGAGAAAGTATGACGTGGACTGAACATTAACCCGGGGAAACTATCTGTATCTTTAGAAAACAACGAGTTGCAATTAACGAATGCAGAATTTGATATTCTGTCCTTATTGGTAAATCATCCGGAGCATGCTTTTTCCAAAAAGGAGATTTATGAAAGAATCTGGAAAGGGACCTACTTAGGCGATGACAATACCATTAGTGTTCATGTCTCCAATCTTCGCAAAAAAATTGCTGAAATCACTTCTGATGAGTATATAAAAACAATTTGGGGAGTAGGCTTCATGCTGGTTTAATTTTCTTTAGATTTCTTTATGTTTTGCTTAAGGGAAATTAAAGATACCTAAGCTAAACTACTGGACAGTAAAAAGTTCTGAACACTAAGAAGCCAGTGAATCGTCCTCAAAATCAGGTATTTCCTGCTTACATTGAATTATTTGCGTATGGATAAATGCGGATTTTGGGCAAACAGGTAAAAAATAGACCGCTGCAAATAAGCCTTCACCGTAGCTTCGGAGATGACTGCTTTGGAGGGTGTCCGCAAGTAAAGAAAGAGCAGACCAGGGACACGATGGGAATAACGAATCGAAATCAGCTGTAACAGCCCCATGGCGATACAGCTGCACATCACGTATCCTTCGATGGCTTTGATGGCCAACTGGATGTTTTCTTTATCTTTTGCGTCCGTAATCTGCTCTAACGGATGCGCTTTGTCCTTTTTTAAATAACGGTTCAGCTTTGACATCAATTTACTCCAGAAATGATAACCGAAACCATTGATGACCTGTTTCATTTCTCGGAAAGTAGATTCGATTTTGAAGCGATGTCCATATAACTGGATGATCTTTTCCGGTAAGTTAGGCTATTAGATATATTCGCCAGAAAGGGTTATTTTCCTGCATTTTCTTGTTAGAACTCTTCACTGTCCAGTAAAAACAATAAAAATAAAAACGGTCACTTATGAAATGCAAATGACCGTTTTTATTTTTATCAAACTATTAGATTAATTCTTGTCTGTCATTAAAAAATCAATCAAAGAGGCACCGATTATTTAATTACTCCATAAAAAAATTTAATACATCAATTGATAGTTTTTATTGTAATGGTGTTTATCTATAGAATTAATTACAATGTTTCACTATTTATACGTCGATTTGTATAGGAGGGCTCTAACAATTTTTCACCAAATAAAGAACCGATAAGTGCTACAGCTACAGTAGCTGTTTTATTTCTTTCATCAAGAATTGGATTTACTTCAACGAATTCAGCTGAAGTAATTATTTTAGCATCTTCTAACATTCCATTGCTAGGTGACTCTCACGATAGCTAATGCCGCCTAATACTGGAGTTCTAACACCAGGACAATCAACGGGATCTAATCCATCCAAATCCAATGATAAATGTACACCATCTGTTTCTTTAAGATAATCAATAGTTTCTTGTATAACCTGAGTCATTCCTAATTTATCAATTTCGTGCATTGTATAAACCTTTATTCCAATTTCCTGAATAAATTCTTTTTCACCATCATCAAGGTCACGAGCACCAATGATAACTACATTTTTAGGTTTTATCTTAGGGATACTGCCACCAATATTGGTGAGAGAAGGATGTCCATACCCTAAAATAGCTGCGTGTGTCATACCATGAATATTCCCAGATGGAGAAGTATCAGGTACATTCAAATCTCCGTGTGCATCATACCAGATAACACCAAGGAATAATTCTGAGTTACTCCTGCCATTGTTCCGATTGCAATACTATGATCTCCTAAAATGAGCGGAAACTCATCTTTTTTGATAATTTCATCTACCTGTTCTTGTAATTTTAAATTAGTCTTTCTGATTGCATCTAAGTTTTTCAAGTTAGTGGACGGATTATCCTCCACACCTGTTTGAGCAATATCAATGTTCCCAAGGTCGTTCACAGAATGACCGATTTTTTTAACCGATCTGTTATCCCTGCATATCGAATTGTATCCGGGGCCATGTTTACTCCTCTCTTTGATTGTCCTAATATAATTACCTCCCAACTAAATATAAGAACATTTTAATTATTTGGACTATTTGTATCAACTTAACAAAAATTGTTTATAAATATACAGGAATAGTTTATTAAACTATGCGTTCGCGAAATAGAAAATTCCTTGAAAGTATGTAACCCTCTATCCTTTACGAAGATTAAAATAGATTATTTAATTAATTTTTGTATTATTATAAAATTATTAGTGAAATATACGAAATAACCTTTACCAAATCCATTCTTTTTTACTATAAAAATATTTTATAGATTGAGTTTGACTGAATAGTAACTCTATGGAAAAATCAAATCAAATATTTAAAATCTTTGAAAATGGGAGATGTGATTAATGATTGATTGGAAAACAATAGATGAAGAGGGACTGTTAGCACCAACAATGGCTAAAGATTTTCCCAATCTTCCCGTTAAAAGCTCTGAAGGGTTTTATTATATCGGTATAGATGGGCGTAAATATTTGGATTTCACTTCTGGAATTGCAACAGAAAATACGGGGCATAGACATCCAAAGGTTGTTGCAGCTATTAAAAACCAGGTGGATCATTTACTCCATGGTCCAATTGGTATTATTAATTATGAATCTATTCTTCAATTAGCAAAAAAGTTAAAAACTATTTTACCAGATTCGTTAGATTGTTTCTTCTTTGGTAATAGTGGTTCTGAAGCCGTTGAAGGAGCTGTTAAGTTAGCTAGACATGTGACGAAAAGGCCCTATGTTGTTTCATTCTTAGGAGGGTTTCATGGAAGAACAATGGGGGCGTTGAGCCTGACTTCTTCCAAAAGTAAGTATAGAAGAAATTTACCTGTTGGCGGTAATATGTCGTATCAATTGCCTTACGCACAGATTACAGAGACCCCTGCAGGAGAAGACCCAGAAGTTTATTGGTCCGAACATGTTGAAAAAGATTTTAATCGGTTATTTAGTCATCAAGTTGACCCGGAAGAAGTTGCGGCAGTTATTTTAGAGCCAGTATTGGGTGAAGGAGGGTATGTTATTCCTCCGCAAGCCTGGTTAAAGAAAATTCGTGGAATTTGCAATAAGCATGATATTTTATTGATATTTGATGAAATTCAAACAGGTTTTGGAAGGACCGGTGACTGGTTTGCGGCAAATAGATTTGGAGTAATTCCAGATATTATGGCAATCGCAAAAGGAATAGCCAGTGGGCTACCGTTGAGTGCTACAGTGGCTTCTAAAAAGCTGATGGAGCAATGGACAATTGGGAGTCATAGTACAACTTTTGGAGGAAATCCAGTTGCATGTGCAGCTGCATGTGTAACTATTGATGTATTAAAAGATGAAAATCTAATTAAAAATTCTAGAATTTTAGGGGCTTATGCATTGGAAAAGTTAGAAAAACTGAAAGAAAATCACCCAGTGATTGGTAATGTACGAGGGATTGGATTGATGTTAGGGGTTGAAATTATTCATCCAGTGACTGGTGAACCAAATGGAGAAGGATTAATGAAGATACTTAAAAAATGTCTTGATAAAGGAGTAATCCTCTACCTAAGTGGAAATAAAGGCGAGGTAATACGAATGATGCCACCACTAACGATAGATAAAAAACATTTGGAACAAGGTATTTCTATAATTGATGACGCGATATCGGAATATGAGTTAGAAATGAGTATAATCAATGCAAATAATTAAATAGGAATAAGAAACTACTTTTACACAAGGTGGAATCTATTATGAAAGAAAAAATAAAAAGAAAACCCTCATTAATGGAAGCGCTGTCATCAGTGATTGTGTTGTTAGTTATTTTCTTTTTTGGGACATTAGCAGATTTACCAGCGCCTGCATTAATTGCCATAGCAGTTGCTTATTTAATATTTATAGGTTGGAGATGTGGGTATACATGGAAAGAAATGGAGGAATATACTGCAGGTAAAATTAAATCAGCAATTCCCGCTATGTCAATTTTAATAGCAGTTGGATTTTTACTTGGTTCATGGATGTTTTCTGGAACGATTCCTATGTTTATTTATTATGGAGTACAATTAGTAAGTGAACAATGGATTTTAGCTTCTGCGTTCATATTATGTGCAGTTTTTTCTATGAGCACAGGTACTGCTTGGGGTTCAGCTGCTACAGCAGGAATTACTATGATGGGTATTGCTATGGGGATGCCAAATGTAAATGTTGCAGCAGTAGCAGGTGCATGTTATACGGGAGCAATATTTGGAGATAAGTTATCACCATTATCTGATACAACGATTTTAGCAGCATTATCCACAAAAAATGATATTTTCGATCATATTAAGCACATGACTAAAACCGTTATTCCAGCTGCAATATTAGGTTTAATTATATACATTGTTATGGGGATAAATGCTAGTGCAACCGGCCACGGATTACCTGATGAAACATTACATCTATTAGACACATTAAATACAGCTTATGACTGGAATATTGTTGTTTTAATCCCGTTATTTATTGTGATTTACGGTGCTATAAGAAAAAAACCGTCTACTGTAATGATGGTTTTATCATCCATTGTAGCAATATTAATTGGTATTTTCTATCAGGGATATGCGTTGGTAGATGGGGTTATTGCTCTTTATGATGGATTTGATTTAAGTATGATTGAAAGTGCAAACCCCGCATTTATAGCCTCTGATGCGGGCGCTGGAGCAACTGAATTATTGAATAGAGGCGGACTAGCTTCTATGTTGCAAGCATTTATCGTGATTTATATTTGTTTTTACTTTGCCGGAGTTATGGAACAAATAGGTGCTTTAGAAGTTTTGTTAGGGAAGTTATTTGAGTCTATAAAGACAAGATTTGGTTTGATATTTGCGACCTCAATTTCAGTAGTCTTTTTAGTGGCGGTAGGTGGAAGTTCGACTTTAGCATTAATACTTACTGGTGAAATGTATTCTGATAAGTTCAAAAAGATGGGATACTCAACTTTGAATTTATCTAGAACTATGGAGGACTTTGGGACTGGTTTTGCTGGTTTTGTACCATGGTCAGGTTCTGGTGTATACTATCCAGCTGTATTTGGAGTTCCTATTATATCCTATTTACCGTATGCTTTTATGAGTTATTTTATTTGGATAATAGCATACCTTTACGCATTTACAGGCATTAGTATAAAACCTTTGGAAAACAAAACAAATAAACATATTTTAGAAAATAAAATAGATGATCAGGATTTCAAAAGTAAAGTAAATTAATGGAGGTATCATAATGATTGTCGACATGCATAACCATACGTATTGGTCAAGTGATTCAAATACACCCTTAAAAGACAATATTGAAACTGCGATTAGTAAAGGCATGAGAAGTATATGTATTACAGACCATCAAGACTATGACGCAACACCTTTTCCGCCAGATTATTTTACGTTTTTACTTAATGATACGGGCGAAACGAAACCATACGTTAATGAAATTCTTAATTACAAAGAATTATATAAAGATAAAATAGAAGTTCTATTGGGTATTGAATTAGGAATACAACCGCATTTGGTAGAAATGCTTAATCAGTATGCTTCCGAATATCCTTTTGATTTTATTATTGGTTCGACACATCGATTTAATGAATTAGATGCTGAGGATAAAAAGCATTATGAATCTGTATCAATTCAGGAGGCTTGTGAGAGTTATTTTGAACAGGAACTGATTAATCTAAAGGGTTTTAAGAATTGTGATGTTGTAGGACATATGGACTTTGTATTAAGATACTGTCCCGGAGCTGTAGAATATTTTTCATATTTAAAATTTGCGGATGTACTTGATGAAATTTTAAAAGAGGTTATTAGTTCAGGAAGAGGACTTGAATGCAACACATCTAAGTTTGTTACTAAGAATATGATTAATCCACATTTAGATATTTTTAAAAGATATTTTGAATTAGGTGGAGAAATTGTAACTTTTGGTTCTGATGCACATACTCCAGATAGAATAGGTGAAGGCTTCAATGAAATAAGTGAAAAATTAAAGAGTATGGGTTTAAAATATTATGCAGTATACAGAAATCGTGAACCAGAATTTTTTAAAATATAATCGAATTAGTTTAAGTTATTAATACATGTTAAACATACAGGTATTTAGCTGGTAATAATCTCAACCGGAGGTTTAAAAAATAGATTTATAAACATTTAATAAAATGTTAGATATAGTGTTGTCATGTATATAATAGTGATTTTATAGAAATAAAATTGTGGTTGAAAGGATGATTACTTAAGATTTAAAGAAATATTGCAAAAAAGAACAGAAATGGCAGAATTACTGAGAATTATTCTGCAATCTGTAGAAAAAGTGATTTATTTGATATTGGTTTCACTCTAAAGGGAGGAGAAAATTATATGTCAGAACTTAATGAGAACTACGATGATTCACGTAAACATGGTAAATTTAAAGTTCCGCATGTTTATGTCATTATTTTCTCTTTAATTGTAATTGCTGCTATTTCGACATATTTTATTCCTGCAGGGGAATACGATCGTACAGAAATTGACGGAAGAGCTGTGGTTGTAGATGGATCTTACAAAGGTATCGAGTCTGAACCAGTTGGTTTTTTAGACATATTTCAATCTGTTCATCAAGGTATGGTAAATGGTGCGGAGATTATTTTTTTTATCTTTATTATAGGAGGAGCATTTGGTATTTTTCGAGCAACCGGAGCATTGGATAATGCGGTAACATCGATTACTCAAAAAATGAATGGGAAAGATATTTATCTGATTCCCGTTTTAATGGTGTTCTTTGCACTAGGAGGAGCAATTTTTGGAATGGCAGAGGAAACCATTCCGTATATAATGATAATAACTCCGCTTGCGTTGTTATTAGGGTATGACTCTATTGTTGGTGCAGCTATTGTGCTTGGTGGCGCCTCCGCTGGATTTTCCGCTGCTTTTATGAATCCATTTACAGTAGGAGTAGCCCAAAGCATTGCAGAGTTACCAATCTATTCAGGGTTTGTGCCAAGAATCATTTTCTGGTTTATTTTTGTTAGTGTGACGATTACTTATGTCATGTTATATGCACGTAAAATCAAAAAAGACCCGACAAAAAGTTTAATGTATGAAGAAGATAAGAAGAAAAAAGCGAGCATCAAACAAGTGGAAAGAAAAGATTTGACCAAAAGACAGATGATTATTATTGGAACTTTAATATTGACTATTTTCACATTAGCGTTTGGTGTTATGCAGTATGGATGGTTTATTAAAGAAATTGCCGGTTTATTTCTTTTAATGGGTATCATTATGGGGATAGTAGCTAAAATGCGTGTAAATGAAATCGCAGAGAGTTTTGTTAAAGGGTGTGAAGTATTAGTACTTGGCGCTCTCGTAGTTGGATTCGCTTATGGTATTTTAGCTGTTTTAGAAGATGGTATGATTATAGATACTATTTTATATGCAATTTCCAACGCGGTCAGTGGTCTTCCCGGCAGTTTAACAGCAATAGGGATGTATATTTCCCAGTCTTTGATAAATTTTATTGTTCCATCTGGAAGTGGACAAGCTGCTTTGACAATGCCTATTATGACACCGTTGGCAGACTTAGTTGGTGTTGATCGCCAAACAGCCGTTTTAGCTTTTCAATTTGGTGACGGTATTTCTAATATTTTTACACCAACCTCCGGGTACTTTATGGCAGGATTAGCTGCAGCAGGCATCGCTTGGACAAAGTGGGTGCGTTGGATATGGCCATTATTGTTAATTCATTATACATTAGGTGCTGTATTCGTAACCATTGCTCATTTATTCCTGTTTTAATAGATTATTTAATATTGGACAGTCGTATAAAATTCTTTCAGGAAAAGAGGAAAATTATGAATCTATCCATTATGGCCAAACTTACTGCAGAGGCAATTGAAGACCGCAGATATTTACACCAATATCCAGAATTGTCGTGGCAAGAATATGAAACAGCAAAGTATGTCAAACAGCGTTTAGAATCATTGAATATTGAATTGATGGATTATTCTCTTCCGCGAGTGATTGGTTATATAAAAGGGACACAGGACGAGGAGACAATTGCATTGCGGGCAGACATGGATGCGCTGCCAGTACAAGAAGAAGGAGAGAAAATATACCAATCGCAAAATGAAGGCGTTTCACATGCTTGTGGACACGATGGCCATATAGCTGTGTTGTTAGCTGCGGCAAAGTGGCTTTCTAAAAACAAAAAAGAGATTTCACCTAATATTGTATTGATTTTTCAGCCGTCTGAGGAAATTGAACCGAGTGGTGCAAATGATCTTATTGAGAAAGGTGTCCTTAAGAATGTTGATGCAGTTTATGGTTTTCACTTATGGCAAGGTTTAGAAAAAGGTAAAATTGGTCTTTCTCATGGTCCGATGATGGGATCTTCAGATGATTTTATTATTACCATTGAAGGGTCCGGTGGTCATGGTTCTATGCCACATGCAACAGTAGATCCAACTTATATTTGTTCACATGTTATTCAAGCATTGCAGTCCATCGTAAGCCGTAATACAGACCCCATTCAAACAAAAGTTATATCGATAGGCAGCATAGAAGCGGGAAAAACGTATAATATTATTCCAAATACAGTAACTATGAAAGGGACAGTACGTGGTTTTTCAATAGAGGTAGTCGACTATATTGAAAAACGGATGCGTGAAATAATCAGCGGGATTTGTCATTCCTTTCACGCAAAAGGAACATTGGAATATATAAAGGGAACACCACCATTAATCAATCATGTTGAGCAGAGTCGACGAGTAGAGCAGATTGTTCGACGGGAGTTTAAGGATGATGTATTTAAGGAAATTCCTCCTGTAATGAGTGCAGAAGATTTCTCGCATTATTTACTTCATCGACCTGGAGCTTTTACATTTGTGGGAATGGGTGGAGAAAACAGCAAATACCCTCACCATCATGCACGTTTTGAAATAGATGAGGAAGTTTTGGCAGATGCTATTGAACTGATTATTCAAATAGTTAGAGATTATCGATAAAAAAAGGGAGGAGCGAATATGGTACTTCATGTAACATATCAAGATGTATTAAAGGCATATAAAAGAGTAAAGGGACGTGTAAATCATACGCCATTAGTTGAATCAACCAAGCTATCTTCACAAACAGATGCAAATATATGGTTTAAATTAGAAAACTTTCAAAAGACTGGATCATTCAAAGTTAGAGGTGCATTAAATAAACTGAATGTATTAACTGAAAAAGAATTAAAAAATGGCGTAACAACTGCCTCAGCTGGAAACCATGCTCAAGGCCTGGCATATGCGGCTGCATTGAAAAATGTTTCAGCTAAAATTGTCGTTCCTGAAACAACACCTGAAGTAAAATTGGAAGGGATCCGCCAACTGGGCGGGGAAATCATTGTTAAAGGAAAAACATATGATGAAGCTGAGAAATATGCATATCAATTTGTAGAAGAATCCGGACGATTGTTTGTTGAAGCATTTGAAGATGATGATATTATTGCAGGTCAAGGAACAGCGGCTTTAGAATCATTTTTAAAGGAGCCGGATTTTGATGCAGTTGTCGTTCCAGCTGGCGGAGGGGGGATTAATTTGCGGAACTGCACTCGTTGCAAAAGCAATTAACCCGAATATAAAGGTAATAGGCGTACAGACACATGCTTCGCCTCCTTGGTACTATTCCTATAAATCCGGAAAAATTGTAGATGTAGAATATCAGGATTCTTATGCAGAAGGCTTGCATGGTGGAATTGGACAAGGAAATTTTGAGCTTGTGAAGAAGGTTGTGGATGAATTTGTATTAGTTGAAGAGGAGAGCGTAGCGAAAGCTGTCTATTGGTTAGCCAATGAACATCATTATATGATTGAAGGTTCAGGAGCTGTTGGGGTAGCAGCATTTCAAGAAGGCTTATTAGATCATCTGAAAGGGAAAAAGGTGCTTAATCTCATTTCTGGTGGCAATATTGATATGAAAAGGTTAGCAGAATTTATTAAGAAATTTGGTGAAGTGGAAAATGAAGATTAAAAAAGTAGAAATTTTTGGCTTGACAATGAATCTTATTAAACCCTTTATCATTTCTTATAACCATTTTGATGATATGCCAGTTATCTTGGTTCGAATGGAAACTGAAGATGGATATTTCGGCTGGGGAGAATCCGTTCCAGATCCCTATGTTACAGGAGAGACTTGGGAAAGTACACTGGAAATTATTAATCATGAATTAGCTCCTCTTGTAATTGATGATAGTCCGTTTAATCTGAATCTCATTCATCAAAAAATGAATGAAAGAATTTTTCATGTGCCAGCAGCAAAAGCAGCTATAGATTTAGCGTTGTACGACTTAGTGGGGAATATTTTAAGCCAACCTGTTTACCGGCTAATTGGTGGAAAAACTCATAGCCATTTAGATATTCCCAATGTGATTAGCATCCTGCCGCCGAAAAAAATGGCAAAAGAAGCCGCGGAACTTTTGAAAAAAGGGATTAGACATGTGAAAATCAAAGTGGGAACAGACGTTGAAACGGATATTGAGCGTATCCGTCAGGTCAGCCAAGTTCTTCCTAAAAAAGTCAAATTGCGCGTCGATGCTAATCAAGGCTGGACAGTGACTGAAGCTGTATATGTGATAGAGCAGACACGTGATTGTCGTGTTGAATGGTATGAGCAGCCGACAAAAGCTGGGGACCATAAGGCGATGGCAGAGGTTAGAAATGCTACACATGTTCAAATTATGGCTGATGAAAGTATTCATGATATATCTGATTTAATAGAATTGAACAAATATAGAGGTGCCGACTTTATTAATATTAAGCTGATGAAAACAGGCGGGATTTACCCAGCACTAAAATTAGCAAGTCTGGCTGAATCTTTAGGACTGTTCTGTCAAGTGGGTTCAATGGTTGAAACAGCAGTTGGAACAATGGCAGGTGCACACCTTTCACTATCACAGTACATTATTCGTTCTAATGAAATGGTTGGCCCATTGATGTTTAAAGATGATGTTGGCGAAACAGAATATCGTGATAGTAGAATAATTGTTAGTGATCGTTCTGGGTTTGGATTAAATGTAAATGAGGAGTTTGTAAGAAATAAAGCGGTAAAATATTATAATAAACATAGTTAAATAATATAAAAGTGAGGGGAATATTTATGAAAATCAATCATTTTAAAATTGAAGAATGGATGAATGAATACGAAGGCGGAGCAGTATATAACTTAGCAGAAACATGTGTAGATTCACTGACATTACGAGAGTTGATTGAACTTAATAATGATTCATACGAAACATTCTTTGAGAATCTTTCCGATAAGAAATTAACTTACGGACATATTGAAGGCTCTCCGGAATTTAGAAACGCAGTAGCTGGATTATATGATAATGTAAACCCGGAAAATGTATTAGCAATGAATGGAGCTATAGGATCGAATTTTCTTTTGTTGTATTCATTAGTAGAAAAAGGAGATGAAGTGGTAAGTGTTCACCCAACTTATCAGCAACTATATGACGTACCAGAATCCTTTGGTGCAGATGTGAAAAAATTAGAATTAAGAGCTGAAAATAAGTTTCTTCCAGATTTAGATGAACTGAGAGGACTTGTTAGTGGTAAAACAAAGCTTATTATAATCAATAATCCAAATAACCCATCAGGTGCGGTAATGGAAAGAGATCTGCTTCAAGAAATTGTTGAGATTGCAAAATCGGTTGATGCTTATGTACTATGCGATGAAGTTTATCGTAATTTGTTACAGAATCCTGATGCGGATGTTCCGTCAATTGTAGATATTTATGAAAAAGGAATTAGTACAAGCAGTATGTCAAAAGTATTGTCTTTAGCAGGGTTACGCCTTGGGTGGATAGCTGCAGGAGAAGATGTTATAGCGGAATGTATAAAACATCGCGATTATACAACAATCAGCTGTGGCATGTTAGATGATATATTAGCGGTTCATGCTATTAAGAATTACGAACATATAATGGACCGAAATTTGAAAATCATACATGATAATTTTGAAATACTAGATCAATGGATTCAACAAGAACCTAAAATGAGTTATGTTAAGCCACAAGCAGGAACAACTGCAATGATTCACTTTGATTATGACATGTCTTCTGTTGATTTTTGTATAGGGTTATATGAAATGAACGGAGCGTTTTTAGCACCAGGTAGCTGTTTTGACTTGGAGGGAACGGTAAGGATAGGATACGCATGCAGTACAGAAGTATTGAAAGGAGGATTGGAGAAGGTATCGGAATATTTGAGGGAGTTAGAAGTTGAGGGATAAGCTACAAATTTATTGACGAAACCAATATTTTATATAAAGCGAATTTAATCTATGATCAACACCAAAAACAATGGTTGAAACAGAAGTGAAAATAGTTGGAATCCATCAAAGAAAGAAATTATACTAGTCGGTTCTATTTGCCAGTGTTACTATTATCGAGCTGTTTCAGTTATTCGAAAAGACGCATTTCAACGCAGCATATATTTTATTCATAATCAAACAATTATAAAAAGCATATTTTTACAGAGTACAGC
The DNA here is from genome assembly GCF_040812445.1 of Lentibacillus sp. L22. Lineage (NCBI taxonomy): Bacteria > Bacillati > Bacillota > Bacilli > Caryophanales > Bacillaceae > Lentibacillus > Lentibacillus sp. L22. The sequence goes on from NZ_JBFNXI010000015.1 coordinate 38,578, forward strand.
TAGAATATAGCTGTACTCTACTGATAACCATTGATTTTGATAAACTCCCTGTATTATAAGGGATCTCTATTTAATTACTAATACAAAGGCCATGTATTTTGTAATAAATCATTAAAGGTTTGGATATTCGGTTCATCAGAACGTATTTTTAAGTTAATAGAAGAAGTAATTATAGGATCTGATACTTTTTCCAAAATTATAATCGATCCGTCATTTAGTTCTTTTTTAATCACATTTTCACCTAAAATAGCATAACCTGTGCCGTTTAAAACTATTCGCTTGATTATTTCATCACTACCGCCGCAAACAATAGTTGATAGAGGTTGAGTACCACATTCTTTGAAATATTGGTTAATGATATCACTAAAACTGCAATCATCATTGTATGAAATAAATGGATAGTTAGCGAAAATCTCCTCCGATTGTTTTCCTTTACTAATTTCGGCTGAAGCAACTAGCAAAGCCTGTTCTTCTTCTAAAAAATTTTTATTGAAATCGTTTCCATCATCTTCACTTGCAATAATTGCAATATCCGCGATATAATTTCTAACACTTTGAATAGCATAACTGCTATTTAATGGGAGGAGATTTAATCTTACATTTGGATACATTTCTGTATATGTTTTCAGTAATAGTGAAAGATGACGTGTGCAATAGTATTCAGAAGCTGCTACTGTAAGAATGCCTGCCGGTCCATGTAGTTCTTGCATATCTTTTTCAATTTGATCAACATATGCTAATAAATTGTCAACATGAACTTTGAACTTTTTTCCAGCTGCTGTTAAAAAGGTCTTTTTTCCAACTCTGGTCAAGAGTTTATGATTAAGTTCTTGTTCTAATGCTTTTATTTGTAAAGAGACTGTGGGTTGAGTATATCTCAATTCTTCTGCAGCCAATGTTACATTTAGTTTTTCAGCTACAACTTGAAATGTTTTCAGATTTCTAATCTCCATTCCATCGCCCCTTTGCTGTTAACTATTAATTCTGATTCTTTAACCTTACTATACCATTTTGAATAAGCGATATCATCGATTAAGCTCATGTAGTTTATAGCAAGAAATAGATATTAATCCCAGATTCCGCGCAGGCACATTGCCCACAGGATTTTTTCATAATGCAACTGTCGTAGAAACAACTATTATTTGTTTTTACGACTTTTTTCTGCAACGGCTGACAATATCTTTTCTTATTCTACATGAAATGGGCAAAAAGTTTTCTTGCTGTCGTTATTTGCTTGTTTTTTCGACAGTTTTTATGCCTTGGGGCTGTGTGAAAACAACGTCCTTCATGCCCAATAATCCTAGAATTCGTTCCACCCGTGATTTTGCGTTATCCGGCAGTACTCTTATGATGGTTCCTTCCTGTTTAAAATGGACTATATCCACTGTGAATAAGGACATAGAATTATACCACCTTTGCCATATTTCTGGACCACTTGTGACATGATTTTGGACCACTACGGACATAAATGAACCACCTCCTATATAATGAATTTGCATACTAATGTGCAAATTCATTATATAGGAGGCCTTTTTTGTGATTAAATATCGTGAAATCCTTAGGCTTCGTGCCCAAGGAGTAAGTCAGAGGGGGATTGCTTCAAGTTGTTCCAATTCAAGGACAACCGTAAATGATGTCCTAAAAAGGGCGCGGAATTGTGGAATTTCTTGGCCCTTTGAAAAAGATATGTCGGATGCAGAGCTTCAAAGGTTTTTATATCCAGAAAGGAGTGTGGATTCTGGATTTAGGAGAATGCCAGATTGCGAGTATATTCATAAAGAATTGGCGAAAAGCGGGGTAACCCTTTCTCTTTTATGGGATGAATATTGCTTAAGTTGCAGGGCTAATAACGAAATATCTTATAGCTACCGTCAATTTTGTCGTTTTTATCATGCGTATGCCAACAAAACAAAGGCCACCATGCGAATCAAGCGAAAGCCAGGTGAATTATTAGAGGTAGACTGGGCGGGACAAACAATGTCTATAAAAGACAATATTACTGGTGAAGACATTCCTGCCTATGTGTTTGTTTCGGCACTTCCATGTATGCATACGTAAAGGCCTTCCTGTCCATGGAAACCGAGAATTGGATTACAGCGCATGTGCATGCCTTCCAGTTCTATGGTGGGGTTACAAGAATTATTGTGCCGGATAATCTGAAAACTGGTGTTGTGAAAGCCTCACGGAGTGAACCTATTATAAATCGTATTTATCAAGAAATGGCGGAACACTATAACACGACAATTATCCCGGCAAGAGTTCGTCACCCAAAAGAAGGATAAATCGAGCGCTGAAGGTATGGTGGGCAATATTTCAACTTGGATCATTGCTTCCCTCCGTAACCAGCAGTTTTTCTCTATAGAGGAGCTGAATCGGGCCATTCAGGAAAAATTAACAGAGTATAATACAAAACCTTTTCAAAAAAAGAAAGGAAACAGAGCTGACCGCTTTCGTGGAAGAAGAGAATTTAATAGTAACTAAATAACCCGATTGAAGCATAACCTTTCCTCCGCAAAAGCGCTCCGATGATTGAAGAACGTAATTGTTGCTGTTAAATGCGTAGTTCATTCAAATTTCTAAGTATCTTTTTTTCTTTGCTCTTTTTTGTTGTCAAATATAGGTTCCAATATAGCTAGTAGTAAAGCGACTATGGTCTTCGTTCCTAAAGAGAGGGTAATACTTTTCATAAATGCATCTACTGTTACAATGACGATCCAGTTCGCCACAAATGCAACAAGTACTTGAATGAAAAATGCTTTCATATTTCCACTTGTATTTTGGACAGACAGCTTTCTTATAGCGTCAAAAAATAAGTCAACCACAAACCCTAAAATAAAGAAACTAACAACAAAAATAAATAATGACCAGATCGATTGATAGTGAATACCAAGTAATTCAAAAACTCCTGCAAAGCCAAAAAAGAAAATACCTAAAACGAATGCGATTACCAATATAATAAAAAGCGTGAGTCCAATAATTGTTGCTGCTTTTTCTTTGACATTCATATTTTCAAATGAATCATCATTATTAACTTCAGTCACTTGGAACCCCCCGATATTCCATTACTGCACCTAGTTTCTTGAATAATCTAAAACTATTTAACAATTTTTTTATAAAATATAAGGGTTGTATTTTCGTCCAATTTCTTAATAACACCTGTTTTGATGTAGCCCATTTTTTCATATAGATAACAATTACGTTCTTCTTCTAAAATTGTAGCTAATTCCCAACTAGTAGCTTTGATAAACATTTTCTCAACTGAAATGATAGCTTTCTGCGCTATACCTTTACCTTGGTATTTAGGAAGAATAAACATTGGGCTTATCCAATGTACGCTCTCTTTCCTGATTACACAAATAGCACCTACAAGAATATTATCAACTAATATTTTGTAAAACCCACCATTAGGGTTATTTATTCTTTTAAAAACTCTATCAATGGTTTCGTTTGCAGGATTTGTATCATAATCCTTATATTTTTCTAACAGTGGCATAAAAGCCTTAACTTGCATATCAAAAATAGATTGTGCATCATCATTTGTAGCTTTCTCTAAAATTACGTCCATAAGGTACACCACCATATCATCTGATGAAGATAATATTCTGTAAAATCGCCTGAATCACCTTCTTGTACAATCCTCTTTTGAACAAATGGATTGTTATTAGAAAGTCCATCGTTATTCAATTCTTGCGCCCTTTTGTGGAATATGACACAAAATTATTATGCTTTTTCCAAGAACTTTTGAATTTGCTTAGGTGATCTTAAAATGATAATTTGTTTTTCAGTAGAAAATTGCTCTAGCTTTTTTAATACTTCTGGTCTTTTGGCTTTCGGATAATTCCATATCCATTTTAGAAAGCCGAAGTCAAACCTCTCTTCGCAGCCTTCTCCCATATCTGGTCTAGTTTTATTTCTGTACTGCAACATTCTTTTAAAAGCACGATAAACACAGATGGTTCGATGAACATCAAGGAAGATTATTGTATCTGCCGCATTAAGCCTAATATCCATCGTTCCACCATAATTTCCATCAATAATCCATTTTTCATTTTTGACTAACTCATTTTGTATCCCCCTTTGTTCATTCCTTGGAACACCTACCCAATTTGGCTTCCAAAATAGCGCATCTAAATGATATACCTTTAAATTTAGCTTGGCCCCCAACTGTCTGGCCAAAGTTGATTTCCCCGAGCCGCCCGAACCAATTAGGATAATTTTATTCATAAAACTCCGCCTCTCCTCTCAAAATGGCCCGATTGCTACATTGAGTAATATCTTTCACAATCATTTATCAAATAATCAAACATATTTCAAAGCTACGAGAGTTATCTGCATTGAGGCAGCGGTCCAGTGGGTCAGACAGGTTGCACCCTCTGTTTGCTGCAGACCGCTGAAAAAGATGATCGTATTTAGCATAGAGTTGATTCAAAACACATAAAAGTTAATCGAACCTAGCATGAAGTTGATCCAAAATACATGAAAGTTAATCGAACCTAGCATGAAGTTGATCCAAAACGCATAAAAGTTGATCGAATCTGGCATAAAGTTGATCTAAAGCACCTAAAAGTTGATCGAGTCTCAGGTCTCGTTAACTAGATGGTGAGAAAGTTATCTAGCCTAAAACAGCACGATCATTTTCAAATTGTGTCCCACGAATTCGCTGAAATTCATGTAACAGATCTTCAATCGTTAATTTCTGTTTTTCTTCTCCACTTACTTCTAAAATGATCTGCCCTTTATCCATCATTATTAATCGGTTACCCAGATCAAGCGCCTGTTGCATGTTATGGGTAACCATTAATGTTGTTAATCTGGCACTTTGGACAACCTCTTCGGTCAAATCTGTAATTAATGCTGCGCGGGATGGGTCCAGTGCTGCAGTATGTTCATCAAGCAAGAGAATATCTGGTTCAGTAAAAGTCGTCATTAACAACGAAAGTGCCTGTCGCTCCCCACCGGAAAGCAACCCAACCTTTGCTGTTAACCGATCTTCCAATCCCAAGTTTAATGTTTGCAAATATTCTTTAAACACCGTTCTTCGCTTCTTCGTTACACCGATTCTTAGTTTCCGTTTTTTGTTCCGGGAATAAGCCATCGCCAAATTTTCCTCTATCGTCATGGAAGGCGCTGTTCCTGCCATGGGATCTTGAAACACACGACCAATCATTGCGGATCGCTTATATTCTGGCAAATGACCGACCGGTTTCCCATTAATCACCACATCGCCTGCTTCCGGAATAAGCACACCGGAAATCACATTCATTAACGTCGATTTTCCCGCACCATTACTGCCAATAACAGTAACAAAGTCGCCCTTTTCCAAATTTAAATCAAATGATTGCAGTGCCTTCTTTTCATCTGGTGTCCCTTCACTGAATGTCATGGAAATATTACTTAATTTTAGCATTCTTTACGCCACCTCTTCATGATGGAGTGTCTTTCGTTTTTGTAAACGGTGCTTCTTTTCTCTTCTTGTTTGCAACAATTTTGGGGTAACCAATGCGATAACAACAATAAAGGCCGTAATTAATTTCATATCACCTGTATCCAGGAATTCAACCTGTAGTGCCAAGGTGACAATGATTCGGTAAATTACCGCACCACCAATGACTGCCAATGTTGTTCTGGAAATGGTTTTAGTGCCAAATAATGCTTCCCCAATGATGACGGAGGCAAGGCCAATGACAATCATCCCGATTCCCATATTCACATCGGCAAACCCGCCAAGCTGTGCATACAGTCCGCCAGATAATGCAACAAGCCCATTGGAAAGGCCAACACCGAAAATTGTCAATGAATCGGTATTTGCGGATAAACTGCGGATCATTTTTTTATTATCCCCGATCGCCCTTAATGCAAGACCCACCTCTGTCTTTAAATAGAAATCCGTTATTAATTTTATGCCAAGTGTCACAACGATCATCACTAAAATAATAGCCCATGTTGCCGGAAATTTGGTCATTCCCAACATGGATAATATGCCATTTAAAAAATCATCGATACCTGTTCCGTCCCATACTGATTTCAATTGGGTGAAAATCGTTGTTTCATTTAACATGGACAGGGTTGGCTGCTTCATAATCCGTAAGTTAATCGAATATAATGCGGTCATCATCAGGATTCCGGATAATAGTGCATTAATTTTTCCCTTTGTATGCAATATGCCGGTGATACATCCAGCAATAAGGCCGGCAATAACGGCAAAAATAGTTGCCAGAATTGGCGGGATACCATTCATAATCGAGACAGCTGCAACAGACGCACCGGTAACAAAACTTCCATCAACCGTTAAATCGGGAAAATCAAGCACCCGAAACGTCAAATATACCCCTAATGCCATTATTGCATAGATGACACCGGATTCAACAGCACCAAACATGGATATAATCATCGTTTTCTTCCTTTCATTCTCTGGGAGTTAACCTGGCTCTTTCCATAAGTTTGTCACGCATTCGTTCGGGCCCGCCCCATAATGGTCAACTAACATTTAGTGGGGAAGAACACCCCACTAAATGAAGTTATTTCGTCTCAACAAATTCTGCTGCATCGTCCCATTTGTCGTTCCATTTTACACCTTGTTCTTCTGCTGCTTGCTTATTAATGAACAGTTGAATTTCCGGTGGGTATTCAACAGGAAAATCGCTTGCTTCCTTTTTCCCGGTTAAAATATCCGCAGCCATTTCGCCTGAGCGGTAACCAATCGTGTGATAATCAATACCGAACGTCGCAAATCCCCCTTTTTCCAATGAATCGGGTTCACCAACAAATAGTGGGATATCCTGATCGTTTGCAACTCCAACAACACTGTCCAATGCGGAAACAACGGTATTGTCGGTAATGATATAGAACACATCTGCCTCATCAACCAGCGTTGTAGCGGCCTGCTGTACTTCTGAAGAGTTGGCTACTGTTCGCTCCACAATGCTAAGCCCGGTGTCTTTTGCTGCTTTTTTGACTGCCTTAATTTGGGCAACCGAGTTCTGTTCTCCGGCATTATAGATCATGCCTACTTTTGCATCCGAAAAATTGTCACTGATAAACTTCACCGTCTCTTTAATGGCATCCGGATGAAGGTCGACAACTCCGGTAATATTTCCTTCATGTTCGTCCATTGATTTTACCAGCCCGGCATCTACAGCATCCGTTACCGATGTAAACACAATTGGAATATCGCTTGTCGCTTGCAGTGCTCCAAGGGCGCTTGGTGTTGAATTGGCAAAAATCAGATCGACATTATCTGCAACAAAACCATCTGAAATCGGTTTGACATTATTTTGGTCATTCTGGGCGCTTTGAAAATCATATTCTACGTTCAGCCCGGCATCGGCAAGCGCATCCTTAAATCCTTTGTATGCCTCATCAAGAGACGGATGTTCAACAATTTGCGTTGCACCAACCGTATATGTTTTCTCTCCATCAGATCCAGCTTTTCCTTCACTTCCCGCAGAATCATCACTACTACAGGCTGCCAAACCAATCATACCAATCATTGCAATCAACAACAGCAATCGCTTCATTCACGTTTCCCCCATCCATATGTAAAAATTCTCAAAATAGTTAAGCGGATTATATCATACTATTAGTCTATTTTCCAGCGAGACATTGGGGCGGTTCGTCTGGCCAACTTTACAATGGAACTGAGGATTATGCTGACAGACCAAGGGGGAGTGGATGGAGATAACATTAAAATAAAATGGCTATGACAACGGTCACGCTTATGGGTTGATATTGTTTCAATTTTTGTTGATAGCTTCGTTTTAAGGTTGATATTTTGCCGGATTTGGTTGATATGACCGCTTCAGGGTCGATACTTTACCCGATTTGGTTGATATGCTCGATCCACGGTCGATATTGTACGGGGTGGGTTGATGCAGCCTTCATCTCCTTTCCCTTGCAGCCCACACTCAGCATAAATTCCAGCTTTTGGTGTGGGACAAGGTGCCTATCCCCTCGTCCAATAAAAAAATGCCGCTCCCTTCATAGGGTAACGACATTTTCCTAGTCTTCGTTTGTTTTACCTGATGTTCGATCCAGCACCATTTTATAGCCGTCATTGCCAAAGTTAATGCACCTTCGTACCCGGGAAATGGTGGCTGTTGATGCTTTTGTTTCCTTTTCTATCACATGATAAGTCTGCCCTTCTATCAGCATTTTGGCAACTTGCAAGCGCTGGGCAATCGAGTGGATTTCTGACATTGTTGCGATGTCGTCAAAAAAGCGGTAGCATTCTTCGCGATCTTGCAGCGACAAAATCGCATCAAATAATTGATCTAACTGTTCCCCGCGTAATTTATCAATTTGCACGTTGACTGCAACCCCCTGTCATTTATTCGTTTGAAATGTCAACTGTCTTTTAATTCGGGAATTATAGTAAAATACCTTCTACACTCATTATAACACGTAATGGGAAATGCATAGGGATAATTGCCGCGGCCAAAATCCAGCCAGGTTAAAAAATCTTCCAGCAATCATCCATCAACGCATGATTGCCGGAAAAAGTACCTCCCGTTTTTTCACATCAACAATGCCACGCTGTGTTATCCGAATATACGGCAAATGGGTTGCGGATAGGAAAAGGATGGAATACACAGGATCGTCATATGGATAGCCGAATTCCTTTAAATGTTTTTTCAGCTGTTTTTCCTTCTCAATTAAATCCTCCATTTTGCCATCGAACATGATTCCTCCAAGGGCCAGTGGCAATTCAAACAAAATTTCTCCTTGGTGGACAAGCACAATTCCTCCGCCTATTTTTTTCAAACGATTCCAGGCTGTAAGCATATCTTGTTTACTTTTACCAATACATACAATATCACCAGTTGTAGAATAGGAACTTACGATAGCTCCCAATTTGTTGGTAAATCCTCTTAAGGCAGTGTTTACCCGCCATTTCCCATTCCGGTCGATCAGTAATAGAAATGAATCATTACAGCGATCAGGAATTGTATCAAGGGTAACATCTGTTTCAATCGCGTATGGTTTGATAATGACGTCATTTACCATATCCAGTCCAATTGGGATGGAAAACTGCAGGTCACTCATTTGCAAATTCCAATCCAGGTTTAACGGACCAACGTTGTATTTTTCCCAGTCGAATCGGGGAGCTATTGTTTCCCCATCTGACTTCCGCCTAATCCATTGACCCTTGGCTAATACCCCGACCGGATGCGGGTTGTCTTTCTTTGCTAAAATATTGATATGGGCGAGCCTTCCTGGTGCAATACAGCCCAATTCATCTGTTAAACGATAATGCATTGCCACATTATGAGAGACCATACTGTACGCTTCTTCCGGTGCAACGCCTTTCTGAATTGCAATTTCCAGGCATACATTCATCATCCCATTTTCGTAAAATGCTGGTGTGGCCCCGTCCGTCGTCATGGTCACATGTTCAAATGACGGTATGTTTTCGGCAAGCATTTCTTCCAAAAGTCTTGGCAAATCAGGCCTGATCGAGGAATGTCTTAGCCCCACCTGGAACCCTAATTGCAACCGATTGATCGCCTCTGCTCCTGTCATTGCTTCATGATCTGCCGCAACCCCCAGCAGCTTCATTTTGGTGAGCGTTTTTTCTGAAGCCCCAGGGAAATGCCCTTCTACGGGTTTCCCATTCCGATTAGCTTCCTGTATCCAATATAGCAGTCTATCGTCACCAGCTAACAGATTTGGCCAGGAAGTTAATTCCCCCCCTTGAATAACCGCTGGGTGTGATAGCCAATCAAGCACATCTTCACTATTGAAAAAGACCTCTTCATCCTGCAAAGCCGTTTGTGAATCAAAACGAGCCCACCAGTACATGGAAACAGGCAGTTTATTAAACTCATCCAACAAGGAAAACGCTTTCTTTTTGTCCAACAAGAAATTCCACATCAGATTATCATTGATCAATGTTGTCGTACCGAACTTCGCCACATGATTAGCCAGCTTATCAGGACTATATAATTGAAATGGGTGTGCATGTGGTTCAATATAACCTGGTACAAGATAGTAATCACTGCAATCAATGATTTCCGTTTTCGTTTGTTTTTCCGGAAGCTTCTCCCCAACATAAACAATCCGGTCATCCAAAATCCAAATATTTGCCTGTAACCACTGTTTGGTAAATGTATTTAAATACGTTGCATTTGTTAACACAAGATTTGGTGCCACTTTCCCCTCGATTACAGCAACATGTTTACGCATTTCCCGATTTCTCCAATAATAACCATTTTCCAGCATGTAACAACTCTCCATTTATCTGTTTCCTCTATTTTACCATATAATCCGCTTTCATAATGTAAAGTTTTATTAAATACAGTGAACATTTTATGACAGTTTCATTGTCTAAAAAACAAATGAAGGGCTGATCCCAAATCTCAGCCCCCCCTCACTATAGGATATTGGTGTCTGGCATACCAAATCAAATTGTCCGAGTTGTTAACTTACCAATGTCGCTTCGATAAAAAAATTGATCAGACAAGTTCGTTGTTGTCAGGGTGTGATATACGTGATTCGCAGCACCATCAAGTGTTTCCTGTTTACTGCCGACAAGCAATACCCGGCCACCATCTGATTGGTACGAACCTGCAGCAAGTTTTGTGCCTGCATGCACGACAAATACATGTTCATCAGTGACAATGTCGGGCAAGGTGATACCTTTTTCATAGCTGTCCGGGTAACCCTGGGCAGCAACCACAACCCCGGCACAGAAATTTTCTTCCCATGTTAACGTTGGATTCCGTCCATGTATGACATCCAGTATAACTTGCAAGAGATCATTCTTCAATAAGGGCAAGACGACTTGTGTCTCCGGGTCTCCAAACCGAGTGTTAAATTCAATGACTTTAGGGCCGTCAGCAGTCATCATCAAACCAGCATATAAAATTCCGGTAAATGGACGTCTTTCATTCACTAATCCGTCAGCTGTTTTCTTTAATATTTCCCGATATGTATACGCAAGATCCTCATCTGTGACATCAGGAACCGGTGCATAAGCGCCCATCCCGCCTGTATTCGGCCCTTTGTCATGATCAAAGGCACGTTTATGATCACGGGCGGGAAGCATGGGGTAGACATTTCCTTCATGAACAAACGCCATCAGTGAGAACTCTTTTCCGACAAGGCATTCCTCGATGACAAGCGTGGCTCCTGCTTCGGCGAACGTCCGCGAAATGAGCATATCATCGACAGCCTTTATTGCCTGCGCTTCTGTCTCAGCAACCACCACACCTTTACCAGCAGCAAGTCCATCCGCTTTGACCACAATTGGTGCTCCCTGTTCGATAATGTATTGTTTCGCTTGTTTTGCATCGGCAAATGTAGCATGTGCGGCCGTAGGAATGTTGTATTTCCCCATAAATTGTTTGGCAAACTGTTTGCTGCCTTCTAATAATGCAGCTTCTTTTGTCGGTGCAAAGATCGCTAAACCCACTTCTTGAAATCGATTGGCAATTCCAGCGTTAAGCGGATTTTCCGGGCCAACAATCGTTAAATCAATCTGCTTATCCCTGGCAAACATGATCAACCGGTCGATATCCATTTCATCAATGTCCACACACGTTGCTTGTTGTGCGATACCACCATTTCCGGGAGCTGCATAAAGGTTAGTCACTTGTTCGCTTGCAGCCAATTTCATCACAATGGAATGCTCTCGTCCACCACGGCCGACTACTAATATATTCATCTGAACGCTCCCTTTTTCTTGGATTAACTCTGACCTTTTCCCGATCAACTTTGGTCCTTGCCCGATCAACTTCCTCTTGTTTTCGATCAACTTTAATCCTTGCCCGATCAACTCCTGCGCTCATTAATGTTTGAAATGGCGCATTCCTGTGTAAACCATGGCAATTCCGTGTTTGTTGCACACATCAACCGAATCTTGATCCCGTTTTGATCCACCCGGTTGTATGATTGCTGTAATGCCTGCCTCTGCTGCCGCTTCTACTGTATCTGGCATGGGGAAAAAGGCATCCGAAGCCATGACCGCGCCGTTAGTCTTTTCTCCCGCTTGTTCAATCGCGATTTTCGCAGCACCAACCCGGTTCATTTGTCCTGCACCAACGCCAATCGTCTGATTATCCTTTGCCAGTACAATTGCATTGGATTTGACATGCTTAACGGCTTTTTCGGCAAACAGTAATTGCTTTAATTCTGATTCGGTCGGCTTTCGGTCTGTTGCAAAAGTAAGATCACCTGCACTTACAACGCCACGATCATAATCCTGCAGCAATACGCCACCCATCACACTAGTAATCTTCTGCTTGTTCACCGCTCCATCTGCCAGGTCCAGCTCCAGCAAGCGAATATTCTTCTTCCTTGTCAACATTTCAAGCGCATCTTCACTAAATCCAGGAGCAATGACAATTTCCAAAAAAATCTTGCTTAATGGTTCAGCAACCTTCGCATCAATGGCACGATTACAAACAACAATCCCGCCAAATATCGAGACTGGATCCGCATCATACGCTTTGGCAAATGCTGTTTCGATCGTTTCACCAATACCAATTCCGCATGGGTTCATATGCTTCACCGCTACAGCCGCCGGTTCATCATAATCAGCAATAATTTCCAATGCTGCATTCGCATCTTGAATGTTATTGTAGGATAATTCCTTTCCATGCAACTGTTTTGCGCCGGCAAGTGTTCCTGCTGTTTGGTGGACATCCTTGTAAAAAGCCGCCGTTTGGTGTGGATTTTCACCGTACCTTAATGATTGCACCTTTTCATAGGTCTTGGTCAGCACATCTGGATAAGGCTCATTTGTAAAATAATCGGCAATCATCGCATCATAATTGGCTGTGTAGCGGAATACTTTGGCGGCCAACTGTTTACGCTTTGTTTCATCTAAGGCATTCATCTTGATTGCTTGTAATACATCCTCATAGTCATTCGGATCAACCACGACAGCGACATTTGCCATATTTTTCGCTGCTGCCCGTAACATGGATGGTCCGCCAATATCGATATTTTCGATAATCTCTGCTTCGGTAACACCCACCCGCTCCAACGTTTGTTTAAATGGATACAGATTAACCGCAACCAAATCAATTGGCCTAATCGCTAGTTCTTCAAGCTGGTTTTGATGATCAGCATTGTCCCGTTTAGCTAATAAGCCTGCATGAATCAACGGATGTAATGTTTTGACCCGACCATCGAGAATTTCCGGGAAACCAGTAATTTCTTCTACAGCGGTTGCTTCTATCCCGGCTTGATGAAGGGTACGTAAGGTTCCTCCGGTTGAAATAATTTCATAGTCCTGTTCCACTAGCCCTTTCGCAAAGGCTTCGATGTTTTCTTTGTTCGATACACTTATTAACGCTCGCTTTTTCATCCAATAACGCCCCACTTTACGATAAAATTTATTGCATGTACCCGCCCAGCTTCTTTACAAATGTAGCCAATTCGTTTATCAGCGATTTTGGTGGTTCTATCAGCGACTTTGGTCCATATATCAGCGATTCTGATGGTTCTATCAGCGTTTTTCCATGGTATATCAGCGATTTCACCACTTTTAATAAATTTTTATACCCCCTTACTTACAAGTGCATTAATCACCTTTGGGTACAATGTATGTTCCACCTGCTGGATACGCTGCTTTAATGTTTCTACTGTATCATTCTCGTAAACTCTTACCGATTCCTGCTTGATAATCGGACCTGTGTCCATTCCCGCATCAATAAAATGCACCGTTACACCAGTTGTCTCAACCTTTGCCTTATACGCCTGCTCGATTGCATCTTTACCCGGAAATGCTGGTAAAAACGATGGATGAATATTGACAATACGCGCCGGATAAGTATCAAGCAGTGTTGAACCAATCATTCGCATATACCCAGCAAGGAAAATCCAGTCAACCTGTAATGTTCGCAGCTTGTTCTTAATTTCCTGTTCGTATAAGGCTTTACCAGGATAGTTCTTGGGGGTAAAAACAAATACTGGTATCCCATATTCCTGCGCCAAACGGACGACCTTTGCCCCTGGTTTATCACAAACGAGCAGCACAATTTCATAGGATAGCTTATTTGCAATTGACTGCTCTACTATCGCTTGGAAATTACTGCCCGTTCCTGAAGCAAACACTGCCGCCTTCACTTTACACATGGTTCAAACTGCACTCCTTTTTGATCCGTCACCCGGCCAATCCATGATGCGCACTCACCTTGCTCACGTAGCATCTTAATTGCCGTTGCTGCTTCATCCTCACTGACCACCATTGCCATGCCAATACCCATATTGAAGATCCCATACATGTCACGGTCATCCAGCTCTCCCAACTCTTGCAAAAAGGAAAAAATCGCTGGCTGCTCCCATGTCTTGGGATCGATCGTAGCGCCTAAGTCGGCAGGAAGCATCCTGGGAATATTTTCGAAAAATCCACCCCCGGTCATATGGGATAGTCCTTTTATTTCCACCTTTTGCATAAGGGTTTTTACCTGCTTGGCATAAATCCGTGTTGGTTCGATCAGGACATCTCTTAATGGCTTGGTCATTCCGGCATATGTTTTGGCAAGATCCAGATCCTCCACAAGTTTTCGCACCAGGGAGAACCCGTTTGCATGAATGCCGCTTGATGGCAATCCGATAATACAATCCCCTTGCTGGATCGACTGGCCGGTGATCAGTTGGGATTTTTCCGCAATCCCAACGGCAAAACCAGCCAGATCATACTCATCCGCTTCATACATTCCTGGCATTTCCGCTGTTTCCCCGCCAATAAGAGCCGCCTCTGCCCGGACACAACCTGCTGCGACACCGGAGACAATTTGTTCAATCATGTCCGGATCATTTTTACCACAGGCAATATAATCGAGGAAAAACAGTGGCTGGGCACCTTGGGCGACAATATCGTTCACACACATGGCAACTAAATCCTGCCCCACAGTATGGTGAATGCCAAGTTGATGGGCAAGTTTCAGTTTGGTGCCAACCCCGTCCGTACCAGAAACCAGTACAGGCTCGTGATACGAAAAACCGCTCAGGTCAAACAAACCGGCGAATGCCCCGATATCACCAAGCACCTCTTTACGCTTCGTTTTGGCAATATGTTTCTTCATTAGCTCAACCGCCTGATACCCCTTTTCTACATCGACTCCGGCGTCCTTATAATTTATCGGCAATTGGCGCCACTCCTTCTTTTTTCGAATGACCCTTTTTAACTGGATAAACTCCACTCATGCAAGCCGTACAAATTCCCTGGTTAATCGTCTTATCTTTGACAATTGCTTTTTTCAGACCACTTTCGGCCAGGTAGGCAATGCTGTCTGCTCCGATAATGTCACCTATTTCCTCAGGCGCGTGGCTCGCAGCAATGAGTTCGTCTTTTGTTGACATATCAATCCCGTAATGGCATGGATGCTGAATCGGAGGTGAGGCGATGCGGACATGGACCTCCCTGGCGCCAGCTTCTTTCAACATCCGGACAATCCGTTTACTTGTCGTCCCTCTGACAACGGAATCGTCAATCATCACAATCCGCTTGCCTGCTACAATTCCCCGGACCGGAGCCAATTTCATTTTCACGCCTTGTTCCCGTAATTCCTGGGATGGCTGAATAAACGTCCGGCCAACATAGCGATTCTTGATAATCCCCATTTCATACGGCAATCCACTTTCTTCTGCATAGCCAATCGCAGCGGAAATGCTGGAATCCGGTACGCCAATCACCATATCAGCATTAGCTGGTGCTTCTTTGGCCAACTCTCTTCCCATCCGTTTTCGGGAAGCATGCACATTCACACGATTCACATTGCTATCTGGCCGTGATAAATATACATATTCCATGGCACACAAGGTTCGTTGTTCACGGGTGGCAAAACGCTCTGATTCCACGCCATCATCACTAATCGTAACAAGTTCACCCGGCAACACCTCGCGTTCAAAGCTGGCACCAATTTGATCAAAAGCACATGTTTCCGAGGCGATTACATAAGCATCACCAAGCTTCCCGATCGATAATGGGCGAATACCGCTCGGATCAAGGGCTGCAAACATTTTATCCTCGTTAAGAAAGACAAACGCATAGGCACCAACAATCTGGTTCAATGCATTGGCAATCGTTGCCGTTGTCTGGTACGAACCGTCCCTTTTCATTAAGTGCGCCAACACCTCGGTATCCGATGTTGTTTGCAGGATACTGCCCATATCCTCCAACTGACCACGAAGTTCGCGGGCGTTCATAATATTGCCATTATGGGCAAGCGCCAGGCTATTGGATTGTGAACGAAGCAATAATGGCTGAACATTTTCGATTCCGCCATCTCCCTGGGTTGAATAACGCACATGACCAATTGCTGCCATTCCGGAAAGTCTGGAAAAATCCACATCTTTAAACACCTCATTAACAAGCCCCAGGCCCTTGTGTGCTGTTAATGCGGTCCCGTCATTCACGACTACACCGGCACCTTCCTGCCCGCGATGTTGCAGCGAATGCAGTCCATAGTACGTGAGCCCTGCTGCCTTTTCATGTCCCCAAATCCCAAAAACGCCACATTCTTCGTTTATACCCTTGATTTCAGCAGACATGGAATAGCTCCTTTCCAACAATCACATAATGTTTCCACATCCGCTTCCATTACCTGTTTGCCATTGCCAATGACGTTGAATGTTTGATCCCCCGTTACCACACCAATTTGCACCGCATCTTCAACCAGTTCGTTGAAACGTTCCTTATCCTCCTGCTTCACCGACACCAAAAATCGGGATTGACTCTCACTAAAAAGTTCAACCGTCATGTCGCCTGTCAAATACACATTGGCACCTAACCCTTCTCCGGTAAAACAACTTTCGGCAAGGGCAACCGCTAACCCACCTTCTGCCAGATCAGTGGCGGATTGAACGATACCAGCTTGAATCGCATCAAGCAATTGGGATTGGCGTTTCGCTTCCATGACTAAATCAATCGTTGGCGCTTTTCCGGAATAACCCCGTTTTAATACCTGTTGTAATTCACTGCCGCCAAATTCAGCCTTGGTATCCCCAATCAGAAAAATCGTGTCTTCCCGCTGTTGAAACCGGCTAGGTGTGATATAGTTCAACGATTCAATGAGCCCAACCATGCCGACCACTGGAGTAGGAAAAATAGCCTTTCCATTCGATTGATTATATAACGAGACATTTCCACTAATAACAGGTGTTTTTAAGGTACGGCATGCTTGACTCATACCAGCAACACTCTGTTCCATCTGCCAGTAGATTTCCGGTTTGGTCGGATTGCCAAAATTCAACCCATCGGTGATTCCTAACGGCTTGGCACCAGAGCAAACAATGTTACGAGCCGCCTCCGCAACCGCAATTTTTCCGCCAGTATTTGGATCTAAATAAATATACCGGGAATTACAGTCTGTTGTAATCGCCAAGGCTTTGTCCGTGCCTTTAATACGAATAACTGCCGCACCTGACCCCGGCGTTACAACCGTATTGGTCTGTACCATCGAATCATATTGATCATATACCCATTCCTTACTGGCGATGGTTGGCTGACTGAGCAGACGCTTCAACATCGCCGCATAATCAGCGACCGCAGGAATTTCATTGGTCATTTGCTGGGATTCCTTAAAATACGCCGGAACATCAGAAGGCATATGATACACGGGAGCTTCCTCAGCCAAGGCGTCAACCGGGATATCCGCTACTATTTCCCCATGTTGGGTCAGTCGAAATGTTTTTTCCGCAAGCACCTGCCCAACTGCAACAGCTTGTAATCCATATTTTGCAAAGATATCGATAATTTCTTGTTCACGCCCCTGTTTGACAACGAGCAGCATGCGTTCTTGTGATTCCGATAGCATTAATTCATACGCAGTCATATTTAATTCGCGCTGTGGAACGAGATCGAGATTCATTTCCATCCCGGTACCTGCTTTACTGGCCATTTCGCTCGCTGATGAGGTTAAACCTGCAGCCCCCATATCCTGCATTCCAACCAAAGCATCGGACTGAATCACTTCCAAACATGCTTCAATCAGCAGTTTTTCCATAAATGGGTCACCAACTTGTACGGCTGGTCGATCTTTATTTGCATCTTCTACCAGATCATCTGAGGCAAACGTTGCGCCATGGATACCATCACGTCCGGTTGCGGCACCAGCGTAGATGACTGTGTTTCCGATACCTTTAGCAACACCTTTTTGCATATCATCATGATCAATGAGACCAACACACATGGCATTAACCAGCGGATTTCCCTCATAACAATCATCAAATTGAATTTCCCCGCCAACCGTTGGCACCCCGACACAGTTTCCATACCCGGCAATTCCGCGTACTACTTCCCGGAACGAATATTTCCCTCGATCTGTTCGCAAGTTACCAAATCTGAGGGAGTTCATCAGTGCAATCGGACGCGCGCCCATGGAAAAAATATCGCGAAGAATCCCGCCAACGCCTGTTGCAGCACCTTGATACGGTTCAACGGCCGATGGATGATTATGACTTTCTACCTTGAATACAACCGCTTGATTATCCCCAATATCAATAACTCCTGCACCTTCACCCGGTCCTTGTAACACATGCGCCGCCTTGGTTGGGAATCGCTTTAACAACGGTTTGGATGTTTTATAACTGCAATGTTCCGACCACATCACCGAGAAAATACCCGTTTCCGTAAAATTGGGCCGACGCTTTAAGATCGCTTTGACCATGTTATATTCCTGTTCACTAAGTCCCATTTCCAGGTAAAGCTTATCGATTTCCAATTGTTCGGGACTGATCTCAGACATTTGCAACATAGGGTACCCTCCCATTCATGATCATCGACTGAAAAACTTTTAATCCGTCATCACTGCCAAGCAAAGCCTCTACAGCCCGCTCCGGATGAGGCATCATTCCCAGGACATTCCCCTGTTTATTAAGGATTCCTGCAATATCGGCAGCCGACCCATTCGGGTTATTTTGATACGTAAACGCGATTTGGTTATTTTGCTTTAATTGGTTGAGCGTTACACCATCACAGAAATAATTTCCTTCCCCATGTGCAATCGGGAATTGAACGATTTCATTTTTCTCGTATTGATTGGTAAACATACTTGTGTGATTGGCGACAGATAATTTTTCCTGATGGCACATGAAGGCAAGATGTTGATTGGGAAGCATGGCACCCGGCAGCAACCCCGCTTCCAGCAATATTTGAAATCCGTTACACACCCCTAATATTGGTTTACCCTCAGCGGCATGTGTTCTGATTTGCTGCAGACAATTGGAGGCGGCTGCAATCGCCCCTGAACGAAGATAATCACCATAGGAAAACCCCCCAGGCAATAGAATCGCATCATAGTTTTCCAAATGACAATCTTCAAACCAAACAAGGTCTGCCTCCATCTTCAAGACATCTTTCACCGCATGATACATGTCATGGTCACAATTGGATCCCGGAAATACGATCACGGCAAATTTCACGAGTTTACTGCCTCCTCAATTTCAAAATGGTAGTCTTCCATCACCGGATTCGCCAGCAGCTGATCACACATCTTGTGCACCCGTTCTTTTAGATCCGCCCGTTCTTCTATATAAAATTCGATGTATTTGCCAATCCGGGTATCACTGACTTCATCGAATCCAAGCGAATGAAGGGACGTCTGGACAGCTTTCCCTTGTGGATCCAACACGCCTTGCTTTAACGTAATATGCACTGTTACCTTTTTCATATTCTGTCCTCCAGTCGTTGTAAAATCACGTTATACACATCCAATAAATCCCCTGTTCCCTGGCGAAACACATCCTTATCCATTTTTTCCTGGGTATCGATATCCCATAACCGGCATGTATCCGGGGAAATTTCATCAGCCAAAATGATACAGCCGCTGGCAAGACGGCCAAATTCCAGTTTAAAGTCTACCAGTGTCAGATTAATAGAAAGAAATAGCTCTTGTAATGCTGCATTAATGGTCAGGGCCTTTTCTTTGATTTCCCGTAATTCAGATTCCGTTATCCTGGCTAAAAGTAGTGCATGCTGATCATTTATTAATGGATCATCCAATGCATCATCTTTATAAAACAACTCGACAATCGGAGGAGTAAAGCTGGTCTTTTCCTCCAATCCCAGCCGTCTGGTGATGCTCCCGGCAGCGAGATTACGGACAACCACTTCAAACGGAATAATTTCTGTTTGTCGGACAAGCTGTTCCGTTTCATTCTGCTTCTCGATAAAATGCGTCTCGATCCCTTGTTCATGAAGATAAGCAAAAATCCGTGCTGAAATTTCATTATTCAATCGGCCTTTCCCGGTGAAACTCGCCTGCTTTTTTCCATTAAATGCGGTTGCATCATTTTTATAAGCTAAAATCAGCCGGTCGGGTGCCTCTGTATCCCGGTACACCTGTTTTGCTTTACCTTCATACAACAATTCCGCTTTCATGTTCTTCCCTCCGTTTTAGGCCGATGCGGTCAAAAATCCGATCGATGTTTTTCAAATGATAGGTGTAGTCGAAACAAGCATCGATTTCTTCTGGTGACAGCAGATCTGTGATGTTTTCATTTTGCTCCAGCAATGTTTTGAAATGGGTTTCCGTCTCCCATGCCTGCATAGCTTTTGGCTGAACAATGTCATACGCAGCTTCACGTGTCATCCCCTTGTCAATTAATGCAAGCAGAACACGCTGGGAAAAGATAACACCATGGGTTTTATCGATATTTCGTTTCATATTTTCCGGGAATACGGTCAAATGCTTGATGATCGATGAAAACCGGTTCAACATGTAATCCAAAGCAATCGTTGTATCCGGCAAAATCACCCGTTCCGCTGATGAATGGGAAATATCACGTTCGTGCCATAAGGAGACATTTTCATATGCGGTGACCATATTGCCACGTATCACCCGGGCCATTCCGGTCATATTTTCCGAGCCGACCGGATTACGTTTGTGCGGCATGGCTGAGGAGCCTTTTTGTCCTTTTGCAAAAAACTCCTCCACCTCACGCATTTCCGTCTTCTGCAAACCACGAATTTCGGTGGCAAACTTTTCAATTGATGTTGCAATCAGTGCCAAAGTGGACACATAATCCGCATGACGATCCCGCTGCAAGGTTTGTGTCGATACTGGTGCAGGAGTCAGACCCAATTTTTCACAAACATAGCGTTCTACAAATGGATCAATATTCGCGTACGTCCCCACTGCCCCGGAAAGCTTGCCAAATGCAATGTTCTCAGCAGCTCGCTTAAACCGTTCCAGGTTACGTTTCATTTCCTCATACCATAACGCAAGCTTCAAGCCAAACGTGGTTGGTTCTGCGTGCACGCCATGGGTTCGGCCCATCATCACCGTATGCTGGTGTGCCAATGCTTTATCGCGTAAAACAGCAATCAAATGTTCCAAATCACGTAGAAGGAGTTCATTCGCTTGTTTCAGTAAATAAGAGAGCGCTGTATCGACCACATCCGTTGAAGTCAATCCGTAATGCACCCATTTCCGCTCATCACCCAGTGTCTCGGATACCGCACGGGTAAAAGCTACCACGTCATGCCTGGTCTCCTGTTCGATTTCATCAATCCGGCTAATATCAAACGATGCATGCTGTCTGATTTTCTCCACGTCTGCGCTCGGAATGACACCAAGTTCACGCCAGGCTTCACATGCTAAAATCTCGACTTCCAGCCATGCCCTGAACTTATTCTCTTCCGTCCAAATCCGTCCCATCTCTTCTCGTGTATACCGATCAATCATCACGCTGCCCCCTATACTTCTTTAGCAATTGGCTAACCTCTTCCACCGTATCCGCTGTAAACGTCACATGGCCCATTTTCCGTTTTGCCTTGACAGCTGCCTTTCCGTATAAATGAAACGACCCTGCTTTTAATGTAGACATTTCCGTTAACGCATGCGCCATATCTTCCCCAAGAATATTCACCATCGCAGCTGACTGGACAAGTTTTATTGGTGTTAGCGGCAGACCGCAAATGGCTCGAATATGCTGACCAAACTGGGAAATATTACAGCCTTCAATCGTATAATGGCCGGAATTATGTGGTCTTGGCGCCATTTCATTAAGGAAAATATCCTCGTCTTTCACAGACATTTCAATGGCAAACGTACCAACAATACCGATGTTTTCCGCCAGTTTGGAGGCCGCTTCGATCGCTTTATTGTAGACATGTTCATTAATGGCTGCCGGCGCTGTTGTTTGATATAAAATATGGTCCTTGTGAACATTCTCAGCGATTGGGAAAAATGTTATCTCACCTGTAACGGCGCGTGTGAATATTACCGATATTTCTTTATCAAATGGCACCCATTGCTCGATAATGCAATGTCCATGCCTGGCCGCAAAATCTATCGCCGCTGGTTTGTCTGCCTCCGTGCTTAATTTGCGTTGCCCTTTCCCATCGTAACCACCGCGACATGTTTTGATGACTGCTGGAAATTCCATATTTTCCAGTGCTTTCTCACATTCATCGGCATTCGTGATAATGGAGAATGCCGGTACAAGTAAACCGGCCTCTTGCATCTGTTGTTTCTCTTTTTCACGGTTTTGGGTAATTTCCAATGCCTTTGAACCCTGTGGCAGCTTGCCTTGTTCAGCAATATATTGGGCAGCAGGAAGATCGACATTTTCGAATTCATAGGTAACCACGTCACTGATGCTGGTTAATTGTTCAATCGCATTCCTATCATCATAAGCTGCGACAATTTGTTCATCGGCCACTTGTGCAGTCGGGCAATTTGGCGTCGGATCAATTACGGCAAGTTTATACCCCATATGTCTTGCTGCAATTGCCATCATTCTTCCCAATTGCCCGCCACCGATAATACCGATCGTTTTAGGTGGCAAAATCACCTTATTCCTTGGCAAGATCATCCCTCATTTCCGCAACTTTGGTTTGCATATCTTCCCGATAGACTTGAAGTTTTTCTGCTATCTGTTGATCAAATGCCCCAATTATTTCCGCGGCAAGAATACCAGCATTGGTAGCACCAGATTTGCCAATTGCCACTGTTGCTGTTGGCACCCCGCCAGGCATTTGCACAATGGATAAGAGAGAGTCCACCCCATTTAATGTATTGCTTTTTACAGGCACACCAATTACGGGTAAAGTCGTTTTTGCAGCCACCATCCCTGGAAGATGAGCTGCACCACCAGCACCCGCAATAATCACTTTTAACCCACGATCACGAGCTGATTCGGCATATGTGAACATCTCATCCGGAGTACGATGCGCTGAAATCACTTGCTTTTCATATGAAACTGCCAAACTATCCAGCACATTGCATGTATGCTTCATCGTTTCCCAATCCGATATACTGCCCATGATTACACCAACCTGTACCATCGTATCCCTCTTTCTATATGTTTTATGTTAAGGCTGTTTTTCTAAAAGTTTGTTGCTTTGATTGATACAAAATGCTTTATTTATACTCTGAATGGCCCGAATGGATGCCTCTTCATAGGGATGTATTCGGACCGCGGGCTAAATCACAACTAAATAAAAAAAGTCTATTCGAATCTCCTCCCTACAAGAGAAGATGAATAGACTTTTCTGACATATTGAAATAGACCATTGCTGTGACAATGATTCACCCTCCCTCATAGTCCGGCATTTACGGTGCCGGGTAGAAACTTCCAAGCCATATCCTCGGAAATATATGAGGTACCGTATTGATTTGTTGGGTTAAGCATAACAGAATAGAGAACGTTCTGTCAATAAAATAACGGAACATTTTAAAACGGAAATAATTTAATGTTCGTGTTTAGCGCGAAATTCGTCTGTGCAAACCGTTGAACAATCGGTATTTCTTCACTTTTCCATTTGTAATCATTCCAACAACTAAATCGGCCATCATTTTTCAATTATTCTAACATACGAATAAGGTTGGGGATGGGAACACAGCTATCCTGAAAGTGGGTCATACCTTATTTAATTTTCCCCACAAAATGCTGGCTTATTCAGCACTGTTTTGTTGAAGGAGAATTCAACTCATTAACCGGTTAAAAATACTTTCCCATTAGCTGTTTTAGATTCAACGACATCAATAGCTTTTTTTACATTGGACAGGTCATAATTAGAATCTACCATCATTAATCGCAATTCTTTATCAACTATTAGCTTTATCAAGTGATTAAAAGTTTTTTGCCATTTATTTATCGAGATACTTTTGTTCCAATTCCGCAGATGAAATATATTGGCATTTACTTTTGCTTTATTTACAATATCTGCCCAGTTTACTTGAATTCCTGATAAAAGACCAATGGTTAAAAACTTACCATGAGCGCGCACACAAAAAGCTAAGTCGTTTCCAGACGAGCCTCCAACAGAGTCAACAGCCGAATCTGCCCCCATTCCATTTGTTAATTCCATAACTGCTTCATAAAGCGAATCTTTAGAGGTGTCTATCACATGAGAAGCACCAAGATAAAGTAAATCTTCTGTATGTTTATTATTTCTCGTCACTGCAATCAATCGAAAACCTAAAACCTTCGATAATTGAGCAAAAATACGTCCAATGGAAGAACCGCACGCATTAACCAATAAAACATCATCCGATCTTAATTTTAAAACCTCCGTACAAACCACCCAAGCTGTAACGGGATTAATATACATTTGTGATGCCGTAAAATCATCAATAGAATCAGGTATAGGAACTGTAAATTCTGCTGATGACTTAACAAATTCTTGCCACGTTCCTTCCTCCCCACGCAAAGGTAAAATGCGTTTACCAATAAGATTATGTGAAACTAAAGGGCCTGTATCCTCCACAATACCAACGCCTTCATAACCAGGAATATTGGGCAAGGAAATTCGATGAGAATAAGCTCCTCTAATCGGTATTAAGTCAGAAGGATTTATAGGACGGGCTAACATTCGAACAAGGACTTCATTATCTTTTGGTGGTTGAGTCAATTTCATAATTGCTCTTTTTAAAAATACACAGACCTGCAGAATTTTTAAAACAAATTTTTTAAAAATTTAATTAAGCAGTTTGTTGCTGGTTTAACAGTACATTGATACGATCTGCAG